>JBNKRV010000072.1:0-10570 GCA_050296935.1 Marinilabiliaceae bacterium
ATGGCTTAAAAAAGTTCTCACAATCATATCCGATTACCCCGTGAACAAAATTGAAGATTTGCTGCCTCAGAATTTAAAGTTAGATGATTAGATAATCTTTTGCCTGAATTGTCAGCTCTATGGGATGCTAGAAGGCATACTTTGCAACAAGGATATTACCGTTGAAGCTTTTGAGGAAATATTTGGGGAAGGGCCATGGTTTACAGGCAAGTCTGGAATTGTTGATATGAAAAGAGACTATCCAGATGTTTATAATATTTCGACGGAAAAATTTGTGGAAGCCTTAAATGCTGCTATGAATAAATACGAAATTAAGAGTTGCTTACAGAAGGCTCATTTTATAGCACAATGTTATCATGAATCTGGGTATTTTCGATCAACCGCAGAGTATGGAGATGGAGCTGATTATGATGTAGGTTCGCATAAAAAATTGCATGATAGTTATGTCAAATTTTGTGAGTATTTAAAGAAATATAGTGGATTAGCATTATCCGCAAAATGTATTGAACATGAAAAGAAAATCAATTCTCAATTTGAAAAGTATAAAAAAGCATACGAAAAATATAAGGTAGCGAGTGATGAGAAGAAGTTAACTGACGAATACAAAAAACTTAAAGAGATGCATGATAATTATCCAACTTTTAAAACAGAGAAGGAGAAGTTTGATTCTATTTATGCCAACTCTTTTCACTATTCATCAAATAAAACTCCTTATCAAAATTGGACACATAGTTATTATAGGTATAAAAATGTAATAAATATGAAAATACAGAAGTTGGTGATGGGAAGAAATATAGAGGTAGAGGATTAATGCAATTGACTTGGAAATCAAACTACATCAAATACAAAAAGTACTCTGGGATTGATTGCGTAACAAATCCAAAATTGATTTCAAGCAATATTAAAAATGTATGCGATACTGCAGGTTGGTACTGGCAGGTGAATTCAGCATGGAATTTTGGTAAAAAACGAGTAAATGAGTATGCAAATAATGACGATTTATTATATTCTACCATTGCTGTTAATGGAGGATTTAGAGGGTTTGATGATAGATATGAAAAAACTCAATTGTGTTTAAATAGTTTTGGATGTAAAGAATGTTCAACGTTTAAAAATCTTAATCTAGGAAATTATAGTTTAGAATCCAGTAAACTTAACACTTCGGGTTCTTATAAATCAAATGGTGATCCAGATAGAGAGTTGATAAGACAAGGTATCAAGGACATGATATTACAAGCTAAGGATAAATATATGAAAAAGTATGAAAAATAGAATTTATATAATTAGTGTATTTTTATTGTGTGCTCATTGTATTTGGGCACAAGTTGATATACTTAATGTTGGTGATACTACAAGATGTTTAATTAATAATGATAGCATTGAGGATTATGCAATATTGGAAGATATTGGAGATATAGAAATGACATCGTATAAATTAACAATTGGTATATCGATAAATAAAGATGTATTAAAAAAATATACTTGGTTCTTAGATCATGGGCCTGGATTAACTGATGACCCAAGAGTTACATTCTTATATGATTGTATAATGATTGGTTATACATATGACAGGACAATGAGTAAATATAGATATGAAATATATAAATATATAAATGAATTAGATAATTGGTTCTATTATGGTGCTTATACAGAAGAGTGGATAAAAGTATTTCCAGAACGTAATGGTTGGGAATTTCCTCACTTATTTGGGGGAGATTTTTATAAAAACAATATGGGTAGATCACTTTGGAATGATAGCATTAGGGTAGAATTACCAGATATAAAGGATAGTATAATACAAGAGTTTAATAAAGATTACAATATTTATCTATCAGAATATAAATCAAAACAATATGATAGAATCCAATTACATAATGAATATAAAACACTAGACTATTTAAATTATGTTGAGATAAATAAAAGTACCGTTCAGAAATATAATGATGTTGGATTTTTCCTTTTGGAAGCAAAGCAATATGGGCAAGCGATTTATATTTTAGAGAATGTGCTTTATAAATACCCCAATCGCATAGTTGCCTACATCAACCTTGGTGATGCCTATTGGGGATTAGATAATAAAAGCGATGCTAAAGAAGCGTATAAAAAGTACATCGAATTAATGAAAGCCAACGGCAAGCAAAGCAAAATACCCCAACGGATTTATAATAGAGAAAAGTAATAAAAAGAGAGGTTGTTGCCTCTTTTTTTATAATAGCGTAAGCTTCAAGAACCTAAAAACCGAGATAGTGAAGTTTGATTCTATTTATACCAACTCCTTTCACTATTCATCCAGTAATACTCCTTATCAAAATTGGGCACAAAGTTATTATAGGTATACAACATGTATTAATAATGGAAATACTGAAGTTGGTGATGGTAAGAAATATAGAGGATTAAAGCAATTGACTTGGAAATCAAACTACATCAAATACAAAGAGTATTCTGGGATTGATTGCGTGACAAATCCAAAATTGATTTCAAGCACTATTAAAAATGCATGTGATACTGCAGGTTGGCATTGGCTAAAAAACTCAGTATGGAATTTAGGTAAGAAAAGGGTTAATGAATATGCTAACAATGATGATTTGTTATATTCAACAATTGCTGTAAATGGAGGGAGAAAAGGATTATCAGATAGATATGAAAAAACTCAAATGTGTTTAAATAGTTTCTGATGTAAAAGGTGTTTAACATTTAAAAATCTTAAATTGGGTGATTATAGCTTTGATAGTAGTAGAATAAGTAATCTTAAATATGGTAAGGCTAATAAAGATGATATGATTAAGGAGTTAAATTTTGCAAAAAATGAATACGATAAGAAAAATAAATAAGATATTTCTATTGCTTCTTTTATTTTTTGTCGGCAATGAAGTATATAGTAAAGGTATAAGTCAAAATATTGAGTACATTAAGTCTGATTCAATTGATGGCGATGCTAATGGAGACAATCTTATAGATTATATTTTGGTTAGCCTTGAGGATGGGGGAAATAATATCAAGTTGGATTTTTTTCTGAAAAATAAAAAAAATGGATATAGGAAAAAAACTTTAGAATGGTTTGCTGTTGGTCGTTATCGAAAAATTCAAATTGAACATGGCTATTTAATATTTTCATTAAACTATAGCATGAGGGAAGTTGATATTAGTACTTTGATTTATAAATATTTTCCAGGTTTAGATTGTTGGTTTACATATGGCTTTATAAATACAAAAGCTCTTGAATTTAATAAATTCTCAGGATGGAAAAACCCAACACTTAAAAATGTAGATCTTTCATCTACACATGCGTTGGGTATGCAAGAGATTGACGAAGGGTATTCTATTATAGACAGGGATTCAATAAGAATGATAGATGAATTCTTAAAAGATTATGATGACTACTTTGTAGAATATAAATCAAAACTATATGATAGAATATTAATGCATGATAAATATAAAACACTAGACTATTTGAATTATGTAGATATAAATAAAAGTACTGTTCAAAAATATAATGATATTGGATTTTTCCTTTTGGAAGCAAAGCAATATGAGCAAGCGATTTATATTTTAGAGAATGTGCTTTATAAATACCCCAATCGCATTGTTGCCTACATCAACCTTGGTGATGCCTATTGGGGATTAGATAATAAAAGCGATGCTAAAGAAGCGTATAAAAAGTACATCGAATTAATGAAAGCCAACGGCAAGCAAAGCAAAATACCCCAACGGATTTATAATAGAGTAAAGTAATAAAAAGAGAGGTTGTTGCCTCTTTTTTTATAAAAGCGTAAGCTTCAACAACCTAAAAACCGAGATAGAGAAGTTTGATTCTAATTATGCCAACTCCTTTCACTATTCTTCCAGGAAAACTCCTTATCAAAATTGGGCACATAGCTATTATAGGTATACAACATGTATTAATAATGGAAATGCGGAAGTTGGAGATGGTAAGAAATATGGAGGGCATGGTTTATTACAGTTAACCTGGAAAAATAATTATATAGAATTTAAAAAAAGGCTAAAGATTGACGTTGTAAGTAATTCAGAACTATTGTCCTCTGATATAACAAATGCATGTAATATGGGGGGCAGCTGGTGGCGAGAACCATTGACAGGGGCTGGTGACTTAAACATAAGAGCTGATATTGATGATATGATTTATGTTACTTATGGTATTAATGGAGGATTTAACGGTCTTGCTCATAGATACAAATATACAAGAAGGGCTGTTGATATTTTAGGGTGTCAAACATGTAGTGAATATAAGCACCTAAAATTAGGTGACTATAAATTAGAAAATAGTAGGCTTAGTAATTTAAATAGATTTAAGGATAGTGGAAGTCCTAAGAATACAGAACGGCGTAATGAGATTATAAACGTAATAAAAAAAGCTAAAGAGCATTATGAGGCAGATAATAAAAAATAAAAAAGGTTGGTTTTGTGTAATTGTCATCCTGTTTCAATGTACTTGTACTGTTTTAGGTGGTAATGGTGCATATTTTGACACAAATGTAGATAGTATATATGCATATTTAAATGATGATAAATGTTATGATTTAATCGTATTAGAGTCAGAAGATGGAATGGCTGCCAATTTAAAGTTAACAATTTATTTTGGTGCTGAGCATGGATATGTATTAAAAAAAGATATTAGTTATATTCATGAAGGAATAACTAGTCGTCCTATAATAGAAGTAGATAGTTCCCAAAATATATGTATTACATACTCACATTATAGAGGACCAACTTACATAAAGACATACAAATATTTTAAATCAAGGGATGATTGGTTTCTATATTATGAGGAGGAATTTGGTGAATTTTGTGATAAATTTATTGATTCAAATAATTTCTGTCCATTGTATTGTACAGAAGCAATTGGTGATGAAAACGGAGAATGTGTTAATTTAGTAACTAAAAGTCAACATGATTCATTAGTACAAAATCTAAATAAACAATATGCTTTATTTTTGAATGAATATGAGACTAATAAGTTTGAGAAATTATATAATTATAAACTAGACGATTTTTATGCAATTTTAAGATATATTGGAATTAATGAAAGTAATGTTCAGAAAATAAATGATATAGGTTTTTTTCTAGTTAAGGCTGGACGTTATGATATGGCAGTTACAATTCTTAAAGGTATTACATATCAATTTAATGAAAGAGCCGTAGCCTACATCAATCTTGGTGATGCATACTGGGGGCTGGAAGAAAATGACAAAGCCAAAGAAACTCACAAAAAATACATTGGGCTTATGAAAGCAAACGGTAAAGAAAGTAAAATACCACAAAGAGTATTTGATAGGATAAAATAATAATATAAAAAGGAGACTATAATAGTCTCCTTTATTAGTATGTCATTGAAAAGGAAAAAGACAGTGACATGAAAAAGCTGTTAGTAGACCAAAAATAAATAGTACTAAAAAAACCGAAGAAGGCTGGATAGAAGAATCAAAACTGATTACCCTTAATCCATATAACTGGCAAAGTTATAATTGGCAGTTAAAAGAAGATTCCGGAAATCAATATTATTACAAGTTTGATACCAAGGAAAATGAAGAACCTCATCAATTCATCAAAGACATCTGGGAATTGGTAGATTTACCGGAAAAACAAACACAAGCAGATGGTTCTATAAAGAAATACCAGGTAACAAAGTACTTTCGCAATATGAGTTACAACAAGCTATGCGAAATGAACAAAAAGTAAACGTTTTAAGTAAACTTATTTGTAAACACCGTAGCGAGTGGGATACCTGGCAAAATATAGATAAATTTAAGGCCGAAGTCGAAAATATATATCAAAAAGGAATAGACATTGAAGAAGATAATAGACAAAAACTCAAAGAAGCCAGAGATGAACGTATTGCCCTATTAGAAGAAAAGATAAAGAATTTGTGTTTTTGGCACGAAGTAAAAGATGGAGAAGTAGAAGAAGTTGCCGAAGAAACTGAACCCTTAAGGCAACCTGCACAAGAGTGGAACTTTTGGGATCGTATATTTGACCAAACAGAAGAAGAGCCAGCAACGGAAACGAGTAATTTGGGGCCAGTCTACCCCAACGGTCAGCCAGAAGTTGAGGATGAAAAACCCAAAAGAACTTTTCCGAGTGATTCTAATGTATATCATTTTCACCCTATTGCTTTTGTGGAGCATATGAAGAGGATTGTTGCAATGGAGGACATTGATTTAAGAAGTATTATAAAATGGTTAACTCAATTTAGTGCAACATTTGGTTCGTACAAAGAACAAAAAAAGTCATGTTATAAAGCAAGTGAAAGAATATTAAAAAATAGTGGAATTATAAGTGGTGGGAAATTAGGTTCTTTTTCTAAAGAAATAAATGATTATGGATTTAAAGAGCCAAATAATGTAATTCAAACATCTGTTGAATTAAACAAAAAGGTAATAATTTTACAGGACGGAGCAAAAAATGCCATTAAATATATTGATCAAGAATTGGAAAAGGGAAATCCTATTTTAGTAGGTGTTAGACATACTTTTTTTGAATTTATTGAAGAAAAGAAAGCAGAATATGTTCATAGTCATAGTGAATGGAATTACGATATATCAACAGATCATTTTATCGTTATAATAGGTAGGGGTTACGATAAGGGTCAAAGGTTTTTTAGATTTTATGAGGTTGGTACAAGTTATGAAGATAACGGTAGACATGATGATAATAAATTATTTATCAATGATGATTTGTCTATTACTGGAAGTCCAAAACATAAACAAAATCGAATTTATACATTGACTCATGTTCGAGGCAATAAAACGAATGGTGATTTTAATTAAAAAAACATTTATTATGAAACAGATGTTTAAATTATTATGCTTTATTTCATTTTTTTTTGTAGGGTGTAAACATATTGATAAAAATAAATTCAATAACGATAAAAAGGTTAGCCTTGTTGGAGTGAATAAAGATACTTCAAATTTAAAGAAAGAAATTAAACCCTCTAAAAATCAATTACCAAATGAGATTTCAAATACAAAATGGATTTTGTTAGAAGAGGACGAATTAAATGATCAAAGAAAGATTATTGAGACAATGGATACATTACTATATGTTGATTTTATTGAATATCGTAGCCTTCTCATTAATAATATACAGCAAACTTCTGATGGATATTTGATATATATAGATCAAATTGCAGATTTAATTAAATTTACTTGGGTTAATAAAATAAAAGGAATTGCTAAATGGGATCTTCAATATAAAGAAGGAAAAATAATTCGTACTTATTTTACTAAAAAAGAAGGCTTTTATGTTTCGCCAAAAGCATCACAGCATATTACTGATAGTGCAAAGCAAGTGAAAAATCTAATATTTGATACGCTTTCAATAGATAGTACTAAATATGATAAAGAAGGTTTGATAGAACCCACTGGTTTTTATCAATATTCCAATAATAAAGGTGTTACCAATATAATAAATGGTGACAATATATTATTGGTGTTAAACAAAGATTTATCCATTATTACAACATCTCGAAGAATTAAAGGTTTTGATAATAAATATGCTTTATTCTTTAAAAAAGTCTACGAAACAAATTTAAATTTTGAAGAGAAAAATTACTCAAAAGTAAAATGCATTGCAGAATTAGAAATTCTTTCTGCAGAGGAAATCAAGAAGAAATGGATAGGTTTATATAACAATAAAACAGGGAAAATAGAATCGAAATGGGCAAATGATTGGGATGTTTCAGAATCAAACAAATTAATTTATTGGGAATGATATTATTTATGTATTTGAAATTTATCTGTATCAATTATTAAGAAAATGGTTTTTGTAATTTTATACCTCAGAAGAGCCAGTAACAGAAACAAGTAATTTGGGGCCAGTCTACCCCAACGGTCAGCCAGAAGTTGAGGATGAAAAACCCAAAAGAACTTTTCCGAGTGATTCTAATGTATATCATTTTCACCCTATTGCTTTTTTGGAGCATATGAAGAGGATTGTGGGACTGGAGGACATTGATTTATCAGATCCGGATAAGTGGATGTCTCAATTTGACAACCCAATAAAACCAAATGAAGCTTGTTATAGAACGAGTGTTATAGTTCTTAATAATTATGGGGTAACAGGAGCACATAAAGGCAATGAAGTGTTCGGTAAAAAGTACAAAAATGGCACGTCTTATTACAGTAACACCATACAAATGGTAATACAAATGGAAGATGGTACATTAAATGGAACAGGGCGAGAACAGGAAGGTATTGATTATATAAATAGTCAGTTAGAAATAGGTAATCCAATTGTAGTAGGAGTGGATGATGAAAGAAAAGAAAAATACAATTCAGATTATAGTACAGAGCATTTTTTTGTAATTACTGGTCGATTAACTGATGAAAAGGGAACTTATTATAGATTTTTTGAGGTTGGGACTAATTATAAGAATAAAGAAAAATGGGGAGTGAGTAAGATTAATAAATTATACCTTGATGAGAATAACTTTTTACAAGGTTCTAAAAGAAATGTAATACCTAATAGAACTTACACAGTAACGCAAATAAGAAAAAACAATTAACTATGAAAAAATTAGTATTGAACTTGTCATTCTTTACCTTAATGTTTTTTAGCTACTCTTGTGCAAATAACCAATCAATTGATCACAAAAAAGTTAACAAAAATTTATTAGGTGAAAATAAACCTGAATCTACAGAAGGAAAATATGAAGATACTCAATTGATTATTAGTAAAGCTGAGATTAGCTCAGAAGCGATACTTAATAAAACATTTTACATTATAGAGCAAACAGATTCTGGTGAAATTATAGTTGATCATTATCAGGGAGGTATTGGTGGAATTGAATTTACATCAGATAAACTTAAATATATGGGTTCGGAAAATTGGAGAATGATGTACTTTGGTTTTGCAACGCAATACATGGATATTGATTCGATTCAAATTGAAAAGGAGGATTTAGTAATGTATTTAAGTCTCAAATATGAGAATGGATCAGGAGACATAGAAAAACAAACGGACAAGTATAAGATTGAATTGATGCAAGGTAAAACAGGCTATATAAAAATCAATGATGATGTAATTTTAATTGATAGTTTGTATTCAAGTACAGTACCATTTATAAAAGAAGAGCTTTCTGATGTTCAAAAAGCTATTGGTGACTTTTGAAAACAATAATTTTGCAGTGTATCCTCAACCATCCTTTTACAATAAGAGATACGAAAATTCGCAATTGTAATTAGGTAGTATTTATAGGATGAAAATTAGAAGTAAGTGGGATGACACTTAATTGAAAAGAAGAAGATGACAATAAAAGACAAAAACTCAAAGAAGCCAGAGATGAACGTATTGCCCTATTGGAAGAAAAGATAAAGAATTTGTGTTTTTGGCACGAAGTAAAAGATGGAGAAGTAGAAGTAGTTGCGGAAGAAACTGAACCCTTAAGGCAACCTGAAAAAGAGTGGTATTTGTATAGTATATTTGACAAACCAGAAGAAGAGCCAGTAACAGAAACAAGTAATTTAGAGCCAGTCTACCCCAACGGTCAGCCAGAAGTTGAGGATGAAAAACCCAAAAGAACTTTTTCGAGTGATTCTAATGTATATCATTTTCATCCTATTGCTTTTGTGGAGCATATGAAGAGGATTGAGGGACTGGAGGACATTGATTTATCAGACCCAGATAAGTGGATGTCACAATTTGACAACCCAATAAATCCAAATCAAGCTTGTTATAGAACGAGTGTTATAGTTCTTAATAATTATGGGGTTGAATGTGGAGGTTTGGGATCTAAAATGAGCGAACAGTATGCAAATGGCACAAATAAGTGGAGTAATGTTATTCAAATGGTTGTTCAAATAAAAGATGGGACATTAAAAAATACCGGAAGAGAAGATGAAGCTATTAAATATATAGATGAGCAGTTAGAAAAGCATAGCCCAATTTTGGTTGGAGTGGATAGAGAACGATATGCTACTTATAATAAAGATAATAGTACTGAGCATTTTTTTGTAATAACAGGTAGATTAACAGATGCAAGTGGAGTAATGTATTATCGCTATTTTGAAGTAGGCACCCATTCTCAGAATAAAGAATCAAAGGGAATAAGTACAGAGAATAGACTTTACATAGGAAGCGATAAAAGATTAACCGGAAAACCATCATATTCAAATGTAACAATGACAGTAACTCAAATAAGAAGAAATATTGATAAAAATGACAAACCCATTATCTATTAGTATTATTTTCATCTTACTTTTTACATTTTGTAAAGAAGTAAAAAAAATAAAATACATGAGAATGATCCGCAATCTATTGTTAATACAATGGATGAAAAGATCTTAATTAAGGAAATTGAGAATTTTCAAATAGTTGAAAAAAGTGGATTAGAAGGTAAGAAATTTTATTTCATAAAAGAAAAAGCAAATAAAGAATTAATTCTTGAAAGGTATGTTGACGACTTTGAAATGAAAAACTATGTCTTTACCTCAATTAAATTTAGTAGATACAGAAGTACGTATAGCCGGCGAAATAGCCGATTTTGAAACACTTACATTAAGCCAGACCATGTGCGGGCACCATAGGTTTGAAATAAGAGTAAATTACCGCCCCA
>JBNKRV010000073.1:0-2351 GCA_050296935.1 Marinilabiliaceae bacterium
ATTCATAGCTTTTCAGTAAATAATCGATTTACGGCTCTAAATTTTATCACCATAGCTCGCTATGTCTCAAAAATTTATATTGTAAATCAATCATTTACTGAATTTTGAGCTCGCTAATTTTAATCGAACTCAGGTTATTAACACCAAAAAATTAAAGCCCCTCAATAAGTACATAGATGAATAATTCTGCTATTCTGGCGCCTGGGTGTAGTTCAACCGGAAATAATTGCCGGGTTGTGCCGACCGCTCATATTCCTATTTATTGTGTTTAGTATTTTTGAACTCATTCATTAAAACCCACCTGGCATATTTCTTATGTAATTATTCATCATTTGTTGTTGCATCATTTGATTCTGCAGTTGCCAATGATTAAAATAATAATAATTCACAGGTTTCCGATAGAATCTATTAATACTAAACTCAAATGGAATAACCACCTCACAATATTTTTTCTCCTTGCCTTGTTTATATGGTTTAAATTTGTAACCTCCGGGTTTCAATTGATTTTTAACAAAAACATTCATTATATCATCTAATTCCGGATGAATTTTATTTAACACTTCACTTTCCAGAATATTACCTTTTGTATCAATGAGTACACTAACCAAAACTATACCTTGGGCATTATGGCTCAATGCCTTATTATAGTTTTGCTTAGTCATAAATGATGTAAACTTTTTTTGCAAGGATTTAATATCAAAATCATAGTTTGTGTCGGCAATATTATAAACCTCGTTCTTATTAAACTTTCTATAAAGCGACTGTAACTCTCCATTATTATAACTGTAGGTAAATGTATTTCCTGAGAACTCATCATCTACAGTTAAAGATGACTCGGAGCTTTTTATTATATTTTCACCAGATGCATTATTTACTACCTGATATTTTACATCTATTGTTTCTGATTTCAGATCTCTAATTATTTGATATTCTGAAAGTAACGAGCCATTTTTACCATATACCTTTACCTCCTTTGGATTATTGTTATCAAAAAAAACAACCTGTCTAATTTTTCCATTCGGGTAATATGCAGTGAAATTACCATTTTTAACATTCGGATAAAACGAAGAATAATTTCCTTGATACAATTTTGTGTTACCCTTAAAATACTCAAAAGTCCAGGTGGAATCTTTCTTGTTTGTAATTAAAGCCTTATATGTATACATCTCACTGTTTCTAACCTCTTGCCAATATTCATCGTAAAATATAGCTTGAGCATTATTATACTTATCAAGGTATTCAGCCATCTTTATCACAGATAACATATCATCACTTTCGTATTCCTCAGACGATATCTTAGCCTTTAAATAAGGTATATGGCTAAAATATTTTAATGCTTTTTCTTTGAAACTTTTATTATCCGGGAAGTTTTCCCATACATCACTATTATATGGCTTAATTAAATATGTTTCCACAATAGGCGATTGATTACCAAATCTTTGCTCTCTGAAGTGATAATGCTTAGCTATAGTATAATCTCCAAAAGAAGAAACATACTGTACATAAACAGGTTTCATCTTTAAGGTATTTTTGTAATAATATTTCGAAACGGTAAAAAATGAATCGACCCCTATTACAAAAGATTTAACCTCTTCAGGTTTAATTGTATTCCGAAATTCTTTTTCTCCCTTTTTAAACCATATCTTATTATCCTGGAATTTAATCATGCCGGAAATTTTCTTTCCTTTTTCATCGAAATAGTATCCTATTTCGTAAGAATCAGAATTATGAACCTCTGTTATTTTTTTATCTGGTGAATAAAGTATTGGGTCAAAATAACCATTGAAAGGCATTCCGTTTAAATCATGTTTAACCCCGATTGGAGTTTGTGCGTTAGCACATTTTAGAATAATCAAAAAAGACAATAGAATAATTGTTTTACTCATTTTTTATATGTTATTAATTTAAAAATGGATGTTCTCTAATTATTAAACACAACATATCTATAGCGTCATCGTGTTTATATGCATAGATGGCTGCATATCGACAATTTATAAATAATATAATATGTTTAATTATTTCGCCCGCCAAAATTAACAATTAATTTCTCCTACAAAAAATTGTCGGGAAATTGTTTTTTTGTGAATATATCTGCAAATAAAATACATTGTAAATAGAGTAAAAATCCAACTATCTACTTCAGCCATGAAGCTCAGGAAATGATCAATTTGAAAGCCTGCTGGGACTCTGTCGGGCAGCTGGTAATTTATTAACCTGAGTTCGACATAAAATTTTGGATTTATCTCATATAATCAATGATTATACAGGTATTCGATAGAACTATGTTTCAGACCGCCTATAAATTGTGAGATTCAACTGAAAATTATGAAACGAGCATTTTGCGAGTTCAA
>JBNKRV010000074.1:0-86771 GCA_050296935.1 Marinilabiliaceae bacterium
GTTATAATTAATACTACGTTTGACCCTCGGGATGTGCATGATGTTATTTAAGGAACGGTTCTGATGGGCAGCTCACTTATAGAGAACCGTTCCGGAATTCCGGCATTTGAGAAGCAATAGCGTTGCAGGTTAACTTTCGGAACGGTTCTATATAACCATCAATTGAATTAGAACCGTTCCCTAAATCTCCGGAAAGTACTAATTAACACTACGTTTGCCCCCCGGGATGTGCATGATGTTATTTAAGGAACGGTTCTGAAGGACAGCTAGCTTATAGAGAACCGTTCCGGAATTCCGGCATTTGAGAAGCAATAGCATTGCAGGTTAACTTTCGGAACGGTTCTCTATAACCATCAATTGAATTAGAACCGTTCCCTGACTTTCCGGAAAGTACTAATTAACACTACGTTTGACACCCGGGATGTGCAAGATGTTATTTAAGGAACGGTTCTGATGGGCAGCTCGCTTATAGAGAACTGTTCCGGGTTTTCGGCATTTGAGAAGCAATAGCATTGCAGGTTAACTTTCGGAACGGTTCTCTATAACCATCAATAGAATTAGAACCGTTCCCTGACTTTCCGGAAAGTTATAATTAATACTACGTTTGACCCTCGGGATGTGCATGATGTTATTTAAGGAACGGCCCTGATGGGCAGCTAGCTTATAGAGAACCGTTCCGGAATTCCGGCATTCCGGCATTTGAGAAGCAATAGCGTTGCAGGTTAACTTTCGGAAAGTATCTTAAACTTCCCAAACCCCAATTAATCAGCAATAATATTTAACTTTATGCACAGATGAAAAAATAAAACCGATTAACTGAGGGGGCAGGCAGGGTAAATGAGGGATGTATTCAGTAGATTCGGATTAGTGGGGGATAGATAGAGTAATCCGCCATTTTATTTCGATTAAGTACAATTGAGCAAATAGTAAAATGAAAACTAAATATTTTTTTGATAGAAAAGATTGGAGAAAATGGCTCGAAACAAATTTTGAGACAGAAGAAGATATTTGGTTAGAATACCCGTTGAAGAAAACAGGGAAAGAGCGAATCTTGTACAATGACGCAGTTGAAGAGGCTTTATGTTTCGGATGGATTGATAGCACAGTTAAATCATTAAACGAAGAGACTACGATTCAACGGTTTTGCAAGCGAAGAAAAAAATCATCATTCTCACAACCAAATATAGAACGCTTAAAATGGCTCTTTGAAAACAACTTGATTCATGACTCAATAAGGAGTGACGTTTTAAAAATAATTGAACAAGAATTCATCTTTCCCACAGACATAATTAAGGAGTTACAATCGGATAGTATGATTTGGGAAAATTACAAAGTTTTTTCAGAGCGGTATAAACGTATCAGAATTGCATACATTGAAAGTGCAAGGAAAAGACCAGAGGAGTTTAAAAAACGGCTTCAGAATTTCATTGACAAAACAAAGGAAAACAAACTGATTAAAGGATTTGGGGGAATCGATAAATACTATTAAAAATAAAAACTACAGCCAATACGATGCCTCGTATGTAGTTTGCCTGAACACCCTACGCATTGGAGATATTTGCTCTAAATAACGCCTGTCCATATAGTCGGGTGTCTGGACTTTATAGACGAACACGAATTAACGTAACTCAAAATAAATATAGAGAATAATGAATAAACAAATAGTTGAGAAAATAATTACAGTTTGTAATGAAAAAATTGAGAAAAAAGGAGAGAATGCAGGACTTTCATTTTATGCTTTTTTTGCCAATAAAAACGATAATCCGGAACTTTTAATGGAGGTTGCAGAATGGTGGATCATGGAGCATAAACTGGATCATTTTGAAAAAGCTGTAAAAATTAAAGAATTGGTAAAGCGTGAATTATGATGGATGAAAACCCAACTATTATGCCCGGGTACATTGTAGCACTAACATCACCTACAATGCTTTGAAGAGCGTTTACTCAGTTTATCCGATCAATTAACTGAACCTGTTCCTCCGATATATTACAGCATCAGAGCAATGGATATTCAGGCGAATTACTTACGAATTAAGGATAGTATTTCATACAATTTAACAGATCAGAAATATCGATAGTGGCAATTGCAGAAGCTATATCTGACATGGCATAAGGAATAACCAACCTGTTATTGTGTATTAATCCTCCACACGAATAAATCACATTGGGAACATAACCTTCACGTTCATCTTCGTTTGGAGAAAGCAATGGTTCTTCCAAACGGGCTTTAATTTTTGTAGGATCATCCAGATCCAACAAAATTGCACCTATAGAATATTGCCTCATTGGTCCAACGCCATGCGTCAGAACTATCCATCCCTCAGGTGTTTCAATAGGAGAACCACAATTACCTATCTGTATAAATTCCCAGGGTTTATGAGGTTCCTGAATAAGTTGTTTTGTTTGCCAGAAATGTAAGTGATCTGAGAACATGATATAATTATTTTCTCCATCCTGTCTGGAAAGCATAGCATACCTGCCATTTACTTTACGAGGGAAAAGTGCCATGCCTTTATTATGAACGGCTTTGCCATTTAGCGTAATAACATTAAAATGCAAAAAATCGTTCGTTTCAATTAACTGGGGTAGAATGCGGTGTCCGTTATATGCTGTATAGCTGGCGTAATAAGTGGATGTATTATCCTCATTTCTGAATTTTACAAAACGTGCATCTTCAATACCCCGGCTCTCATTTTCTGAAACCGGAAAAATGACACGTTCAGATATTTTGCTGTTTTCACTAAATCTTACCGAATAATTTGAGTTGGCTAACCAGTATAATATTTTAATTACTTCATCATTACAATTAAAATCAGGGTTTAAAAATAAAACCCCTATACTTACCTTTAATTCCTGAAAAGTAAATTTATCTGGTATTTGATCAAGCACCTGTTGACTTGTTTCATCCCAGGCATTTAAGTCTTCTAATTTGAGCCTGAATAAATGAGCATCGTAAAGAGGATCATGTTGAACTTCATGGGTTTCTAAGTATTCACTGACCGGGTCAAATAAAAATGAGATATCCGGTTCAATAATTCCACTCCTGAAAACAATGGATGATATATGCCCCTCACCAGTTGCTCTAAAGCTCATTATAAAACGAAGACTCCCTTCGGATATATTATCCTGGCTGGGGTGTGGTACTATTGAAGGATTAAATAGTGCAGCGGATTCAATGGAATATTCCATAGTGAAATAGGCACCCAGAATCCTTTTCTTTGTTTTGCTTATCTTACATATATCTTCAATATAATCAGAAACTCTATCAAAGTTTTCATAGAGTTGACCATCAATGTTTTTATGCCTGTCAGAAAAATTATAATGAATTTTCTCTAATAGTAAAATAGCTTCTTCTTCACTAAGAGCCAGTACCCGATCAATAATTTTTGATACTCGCTCCATTCTGTCAGGTATATGCGGACGTGTGATGACTCTTGATTCATCTCTTGTGATTCTGATTTTCTTCCTTTTTATCAATTTGTTAATAGGCGATAAATTTTCCATGAGTAATTGATATTTAATGTGCGATTTGATTATAAACTTTTATATATTCTTCAACCATTTTAGTTTTGCTAAAACGAGCAGAAGATCTTTGATTGCAATACAACCTATTTAGCGATTTGATATCTGCAATCACATGAACAGCTTCATCAGTATTATTTACTAAAAAACCGGTTTTTTCATTTTCAATTAATTCAGGCATAGAGCCTTTGTTAAAAGCGATAACAGGTGTGCCACATATCATAGACTCGGCAACACTTAACCCGAAAGGTTCATTAAAACTAATGGGATGAAGTAATGCGTATGCCTCTCCTAAAAGCTTATTTCTAGCAGTAGAGCCTGAATTTCCAAGAAATACAATGTCATCATCGTTAATATAAGGTTTAACTTTTTTTTCAAAATACTCATGGTCTTGTACTAATCCGGAGATAAGAAGTTGGCGTTTTGCTTTTTTTGCAATTAAAATAGCTTCATGCGTGCCTTTTTCAGGATGAATGCGACCAAAAAACAGTAAATAATCTTTTGGTTTTTCGCAAAAAGTGAAGTTGTTTAAGTCAATTCCATTATATATTGTGGCGAGGTAATCAAGTTCGCTGCTGCGGTCGGAATTACTGATTGAAACATAGTAACTCGTGCTATTGTATTTTTTGTATACAGGTAATATTCTGGGAGATGAAAATCCATGAATAGTTGTAAGCATGGGTGTGTTTATTAGTTTAGAATAGGTAAGAGGAAGAAAATCAAAATTATTATGTATCAGGTTGTACTTATGTGCCTGTTCCATTACATTACTAATATGAAGACACTCCCATACTTTAGGTTCCAGATTTTGATTTTCAGCATAAGCGGTTTCTGAAATGTATTCCAATTTACCTTTTGTGTTGGAATTGCCGGTAGCAAAAAGAGTTACATCTATACCATGTTCAATCAAACCTTCCATAATATTAGAAGTAACCTGCTCCCACGGACCATATTTTAATGGAGGAGTTCTCCAGGCAATTGGCGATAATAAAGCAATTTTCATACTCATAATGCTTTGCGTGAATTATGGATGCAGTGATCCACCAGTTCTTCTATAATTCCGGTGCCTACGCACATTACTTTGTCAGCACCGCCCCAATATAATTTAATGGTTCCGTCCTTTTCAGGTATGGCACCACAGGTAAATACAACATTATGCACATAACCCGTAATTTCATATGGCTCTTCCGGTTGTAAAATCCAGTCATCACCAACACCTATGATCACCGAAGGGTCATTTAAATCGTGCAGAGCAACTCCTAAACGGTAAACAGATCCATCCATAGTAGGAAACACACCATGATAGATATTCAGCCAGCCCCTGCTTGTTTTAACGGGTGTAGCTCCAGGGCCAATTTTCATTTCATCCCAATGGTATTGCAGTGGTTTCATAATTAGTTTCGACTCTCCCCAATACTTTAAATCCGGTGAATAGGAAATCCACATAGACCAGGGTGATATTTCAGAATGAGGGCGATCCAGACGGGCGTAAAGGCCATTGAATTTTTCAGGAAAAATAACCACATTACGATAATCAGCCTCTGTTATTAATGAAAATCGATGTACCGTTTTAAAATCAGTTGTTTTAGCCAGACCAACTCTAACTCCATGATGTGAATAAGCACTGTAGGTAATCAGGTATTCGCCATCAATAAAAACAATACGTGCATCTTCAACACCATATTCTTCATATTCTTTAAAAGGAGGCTCTTCCGATGGAACCATAAACGGTTTATCCTGTACCTTAAAATGGTATCCATCCTCACTTTCTGCCAATCCCAAAATACTTCTTCCATTTAGTTTATGCGACCTGAAAAGCATAATGTACTTTTCATTGTGTTTTACCATTCCGGCATTGTGAACCGTGGCAACGGGATAAGGTACATCCTTATATTGGAGAATCGGGTTGTTGTTATATCTTTTTATTAACATGGCACAATCTTTTAGAGTTAAATAGTTATCCATGGAGATAACTGCAATGCAGATAAGGAATTAACTAGGTTTCTGTAATTTGAGACTGAGACTTATGGGTGATTTCATCGAGTTTGTAAAACTCATCATGAGCTTGTAAAACTGTTAAATGCGAAATCAGATAAGCCAAGGTGCTTTCTGCTCCCTGGTTACGATTAATACCATAACTTTCCAATCCATCACAACACCCGTTTGTTTCATAGTCGTACATAGTAATGCGTAAATCATTCTTACCTAAAAACCATAAAAACGAATCATATAAATTATTCAGGTATTTTTTATCTCTGGTTAAAATATAAGCCTGATGAAACATTAAAACCATGGCACAAACATCAACAGGTTGTTGGGCAAACTGAGCTTTTATCCCACCCTTTCTGAACCAACCGTCATTACCTATAATTGATAGATGTTCATCTTTAAATGTTATCTTAATCAGAAAATTCATAGCACTAAATGCTACCAGGCGAATCTTACTGTCATTTAATATTTCAATGGCCTGGAGTAGAGCATAGGGTAATATGGCATTATCATAAGTTAATTCATTTTCAAACCAATTCCAGTTTTCATCACTATGTTTATCAAAAGCTTCAACAAGTTTATAGCATAAATCTTTTAGGTGTTGCATCATTAAGTCATCAAATGCATTTGATTTTAGATAGTAGCAAATGCCTATTATGGTATTGGCAATACCTCTAATGGAGTTAAGTTTGTTAATGGCTGGTATTGCTTTAAAAAACAGAGATTTGCCGGTTTGAAAAAAAGCATCGTTTGGAGGGTTATGGAGCAAGTATCCCAAAGCCCATATCGTTCTTCCAAAAGCATCTTCAGATATCTGATTATCATGTATTCTGTGATCAAAGCCAAGAAAGTTTTTAAACGTACCATCCTGATTTTGTAAATAATGAATAAAACTTAAATATACCGGACATAAGTCAAGTGCGGTTTGTATTTTTTTTATTTTATAAACTTTTAGGCACATGAGTAATGCTCTTGCATTATCATCTAAGCAATAGCCTTCTTTTAAATTAGGAATTCCATAATTAGCATGCTGAATGATTCCTGTATTATCTGTTAACCGGAGAACATGATTCATAGAAAATTCAGGAATAGTTATTAAATCATAAGGAATTAACTTTTTCTTTACAAACTGCCCGTTATTTCTTTGTATGTAAGTGAGCATGTTATTGTATTTATTACCTATTTTGGGCCATGTGATTTTCCTTCCGTATTCATATGCCTTTTTTCTCATTTGTTTCATTACTTCAGGATTGTCAAGTAACTCAATCAGTATTTCAGAAAGTTGGTTAACATTCTTGAAGTCAAATAACCGACCTCTTCCATTGGCAAGCAATTCAACGGCATGCCAGTAAGGTGTGGAGATAACTGCTAAACCGGAACCTACAGCAAAGGATAAGGTTCCGCTTGTAATCTGTGCTTCATGTAAATAAGGCGTTATGTATATATCAGAGCCATATAAATATTTAAACAAATCCCTTTCGCTTACAAACTTATTCAGCATAATAACATGCTTTTCGAGTTTTAATTTTTTAATGAGTTGTGCAAGTGATAATTGATATTCCTCTCCGGAGATACGGAGAACGTTCGGGTGTGTTTTTCCTATAATAATATATAGTACATTTGGATGCTTTCTGATAACAGCAGGCAGTGATTCAATAGCTGTTTCAATACCTTTATTTTGTCCAAGAAAACCAAATGTTAATATGATTTTTCTATCCTCAAGTTTAAATTCTTTTTTTATTTTGCTTTGAATAAAATGATAATCAGGCACGCCGTGTTCAATTAAGGCGATTTTTTCATCAGGTACATCATATATATCCTTTAAAAAAGAAACCGCTTTATGACTCATAACAACTACCTTCTGAGCCTGCGTGCAGATTTCTTTAAGTACATATCTTTGAGTATAAGAGGGTTTATTTAATATAGTATGAAGTGTTACAATTAATGGAACTTCAAGTTTATGAATCAATGGTAAAATATATACCCCATCTTCTCCGCCAAAAATTCCAAACTCATGTTCGATAATACAGAAATCAGTTGATTGATGATTTATATAATTGGCTGCTAAAAGATAGTCACGCTGATACTCTTGTCTTATCGTAAATTCAACTTCATCAGGATAAGCATACTCCTTTTCAAAATCATTAATTGCAACTATATATCCCCGGTTATGGTTATCTATAATCATAGATTCATACAAATTGTTTGTAAATGTTCCAATACCGCATTGGCGTGGTGGGTAAGTTCCTATGTAAGCAATTTTCATGATTTACAGGTTTATTTTTATGATGTATGATTAAGTTAGTAAAAAAAATATAAACTATTGATTTGTAGTTTATATCATTTTCAATATTTGTTTTTTATGCTAAGAGCGTCGAATTCCGTTTGTATACAGTAATCTTCACCTTGTAAATGATTCAAAATAGCTATCTGGTGTACGTCTTTAAAGCCCAGTTACTGCGTTGTTGCACAAAATCCAGATCCTCATATACGCAAGTATACAGCGGTTTGAATTTTTCACACGCCTTGTGTTTAACCTTTATAGTTCAGATTCATGAATTAATCAGGCTAGTGTCAGCAAGAAAACTCCGTTTTTTCCCCGAAATAATCGGGGCAGGTTGTTACTCTTTCTCTCCAAATGATCAATTACGGCAGTAAACTCAAATTTTCCGGGCGTCGGAAGCCTCAGAAATGAAGCTTTCTTATCTACCTCCTGAGTTTTCGTGCAAGTACTATCTAATGATTCAAGTGGTAAATTTTAAAATTGATCACATTGAATTCGTGAAATTTTCGTTTTATAATTTACCATTGATCCTGACTATTTATAAGTGGTCTGAAATATCATATTATCCAATACCTTATAAAATGATGTTTGATAAGGTAAATCTGAAATTTCATATCGCCCCCGGGTAACTATCCAAAGTATGGTTCTTTAAATGAGGTTTCTGGATAGGAATTGGTTTCGTTTGTATTGTTTGCCGATTTTCGAGGGATTTCAATGGTAACCTCGTTTTCTTTAAGAATAGTATCTATTTCCTCTGGTATCATATCAGGTTGTATCAATACCTTTTTGCAGAAAAATAATTGATAAACATTTTCTTTACTTTTGGAAACTTGATGTAAGAATTCCTTTTTTCTATACAATTTTAGTATTAAAAAATGTCCTTCAATTTTTGTTTCAACTTCGATTTTCTGAGCATTATTTAAAGCAAACTTTAATTCGTATGTCTTGGAAGTGATAGAAAAGGATTCTTCAACATGCTTTGGGTTTAATTCGTCGGGATCATTATATTCCCATTTGCAATAGGGGCTATACCAGTCTAATCCGCTATTCTTTTCACCAGGATTCATTGTTTGTTGGTTTATTATTAATAACTGTTTCCTTGCATTCAAATAAATTTAGTTCATAATTCTGTTAGGATATATAAAGTTACAACACTAATGTCCGCATGGCAATACAATAGATGTAAAAAAAGAGAAGAATCAGACATGACAAAAGCCATAAATTATATCGCATAGGAGAATTTGTGAATTATTCAGGCTGGAAATGGCACTTTGAATTTTAATCGGTATTACAGAAGTAACCATTTTGCCAGAGAGGAAGATTCTGTAAAACAAAACACATAAGAACTTACCGGAATATGAATGTAGAATCTCCTGGTTTATTTATCAATACATTGAATTGATAATTATATTTTATTAAATTACATAGAGTTAATGATTTGTCATTGTTTTTTATATATAACTTGAAAACATGAACAATTATGAGATTGAGGTTATATTATGTAATTCTATTGGTTTTTGTATTTGATTTAGTTTATGCAAAGTCAAATAAAGTTTTCTTTATGACCAGCGCGAAGGTTGTCATTGAAAATGATATTCGAATGGTTAACTCAGTCATTTCAAATGGTAATGAATCTGAATTGTTTAATGTTTGTATGATTGGGGATAAATTAACTGTAAATCCATCCGGTAAAGCAGAGTTATTTGAGTTTATCAGAGAATGGGATCAATCTGATATTTTGTTTTATATCCACGGTTATGGTAAAGAATTTGGACAGGTTTATGAAAGAGTCATTGCAATTCAGGAGACTTTTGATTTAACTGTTGTCTTTTTCTATTGGCCTTATAAAACTCAAAAGGGCAAACGATCTACATTAATTCAATCTCATAGAAATATTGAAAAAAGTATGCCGGCATTTAAAAACTTCATAGAACTGGCTCATGAAATAAAGAAAAGTAATACAGATATTAAAGAAACATTAATGGCACACAGTTTAGGTAATTATTTTCTGAAATTATATGCATCGGAAGGATGGAATGAATCTGAGGAAATTATTTTTGAAAATGTGGTATTAAACAGTGCGGCAGTTGACGATAAAAAGCATGGTATGTGGTTATCTGAATTGAATTTTCAAAAACGCACCTATGTTCTGTTTAATAAACATGATTTTTTATTGAAAGGGCTGCAGTTATTTACCAGAGCTAAACGTCAATTGGGATGTAAGACCAGGAGATTTAAAATTCCAACAGTTAACTATATCGATTTATCTGAAACCATTGGGTTCCGATTTCCTGTTCGGAATACTCACTCTTATTTTACAGGTGAAATACTGGATAAACACTTATCAGTAAAGCATATGTATTTTAAAATATTACGAGGAGATGAGTATGCTGAATTGGATTCTATTGCGATGTAATTTTGAAATAAATCAGATCATAATTCAATCGTTGTTTAAAACTATTCTAAATAAACTGCATGTTTAGGTTTCTTTTTATTAAGTATTTTAATGTAATAAGAAATTGTTTTCTTTGCATTCTGAAAAATAGCCGTAGAGTGTAATAGTTTATAATATGATTGACCTGTGTGTTGAGAATGACTTAACAATCGAAGTTGTTGGGGAAATCTTATTTGGGAATCAAAAAATACAAATTGATTCTGATACCAAACAAAAAGTTAAAGAAAGCTTTGAGTTCTTAGATAAATTTGCTAAAAACAAGGTAATATATGGAATTAATACAGGACTTGGGCCAATGGCACAATATCGTATTGAAGATGATAAACTTGTTGATTTACAATATAACTTAATAAGAAGTCACGCTGCCGGTGCCGGACAAAAAATTCCTGATGTTTATACCAAAGCTTCTATGCTTGTACGCATGAGAGCTATCATGCAAGGTTTTTCAGGTATTCATCCCTCATGTTTAGAGCTATTAGTAACACTTATAAACTCAAATGTATATCCTTTTTTACCTGAGCATGGAGGTGTAGGTGCCAGTGGTGACCTGGTACAGTTGGCTCATCTGGCTCTGGTTCTTATTGGTGAAGGGCACGTTACTTACAACGGAGAGTTCAAATTAACAAAGGAGGTTTTCGAGGAGTTAGGGATCAAGCCTATTGAAGTAAAACTTCGTGAAGGTCTTTCTCTAATTAATGGAACTTCAGTAATGACTGGTGTAGGTCTGGTTAATGTAATCAAAGCAAACCAATTACTGAACTGGTCGTTAATCGCATCCGTAATGATGAATGAGATTGTGATGTCCTTTGATGATCATTTCTCAGTGATTTTAAATTCAGTAAAGAAGCACCATGGACAGCAAAAAATTGCAGAAGGAATGCGTTTGTTGCTTAAGGATAGCGAATTAATTGCCCGACGAGAGGAACATTTCTTTTCAGGTAATGTAGAAGAAAGGATTTTTAAGCGTAAAGTTCAGGAGTATTATTCGCTACGTTGCGTACCTCAAATCCTGGGTCCAGTTTACGAGGCAGTAGAATCTGCTAAAAAAGTGGTTATTAATGAAGCTAACTCAGTAAGTGATAACCCCATTGTTGATGTGGAAAATGAAAATGTATATCACGGTGGTAATTTTCATGGTGATTATATTTCAATAGAGATGGATAAACTGAAACTAGCAGTAACCCGCATATCTATGTTAGCAGAGCGTCAAACGGCCTTTTTGTTCAACAGCAAGATTAATGAGATATTGCCTCCATTTGTGAACCTGGGAACCTTAGGTCTTAACCTGGGTATGCAAGGAGTTCAGTTTACAGCCACATCTACAGTGGCCGAAAATCAGACATTATCCAATTCTATGTATGTTCATAGTATAACTACCAATAACGACAATCAGGATATTGTTAGTATGGGAACAAATAGCGCCTTACTAACAAAACGTGTGATAGATAATGCTTATCAGGTACAGGCTATTGAAATGATCGCATTACTACAATCCATCGATTATCTTGAAGTATCTTCTAAACTTTCCTCCACAACAAAAATGGTATACGATACGCTTCGTGCCATTGTACCCAAATTTGTTGAGGACACCCCTAAGTATGAGGATATCGCAAATGTGGTTGATTATCTTTTTAATAATAATACAGAGATTCCACAAGAATAATTCACTTTATCATTAATTTTTGATTTCTACATACGTATTTTGTGCAGTCAAATAAGCTTAAGAATATGAAAAACGCCTTAGTTACAGGAGGATCGAGAGGAATAGGAAAAGCAATTTCCATACAATTGGCTCAACAAGGATTTTACGTTCTGATTAATTATAGATCAGCTCATGAAGAAGCTCAGAATGTAAAAAAAGAGATAGAAGAGGCTGGAGGTAAAGCTGAGTTACTGCCTTTTGATGTATCAGATTCTGAAAAAGTAGAAGAAGTTCTGGGTGGCTGGATGAAACAGAATGATAAGCATATAGATGTTTTAGTTAATAATGCAGGTATAACAAGCGATAATCTAATGGTTTTTATGACCGATGATGAATGGCATAAAGTAATATCAACAAACCAAAACAGTTTTTTCTTCGTTACACGTCAGGTGCTTGAAGGCATGGTGGTTCATAAATGGGGGCGGATAATCAATGTTGTTTCTCTTTCGGGGCAGAAAGGACATCCGGGGCAGGTGAACTATTCAGCCTCAAAGGGTGCGGTTATCGCAGCAACTAAATCACTTTCCATGGAAATTGGTAAAAAGAAAGTAACTGTAAATTGTGTAGCTCCCGGATTTATAAAAACGGAGATGACAGAAGATATTAACGAAAAAGAATGGAAACGTCATATTCCGTTAAATCGTTTTGGGAAGGCAGAAGAAGTTGCTAATGTAGTATGCTTTCTGGCTTCAGAAGGAGCATCTTATATCACAGGAGAAACGATTGCTGTAAATGGAGGAATGTACAGCTAAAGAGACTTTTTATTATGGAAAGAAGAGTAGTTATTTCAGGTATGGGGATTTATTCCGTACTGGGTAAAAATCTGGAAGAAGTTGCTTCAACATTGTACAATGGAAAATCAGGTATAGGGCTTGATTTAAAGCGTAAGGAATTAGGATTCAGATCGATGTTAACCGGCATTCTTGAGCGTCCTGACCTGAAGAGCCTACTAAAGCGTCGTCAACGCATTGGAATTCCGGAGCAGGGAGAATATGCTTACATGGCAACCCTTGAGGCTTTTAAAAATGCCAGAATAGACATGGACTTCCTTGAGAAAAATGAAGTCGGGATTTTATATGGTAATGATAGTTCCTCTATTCCGGTTATTGAATCCATCGATACAGTACGTGAAAAAAAAGACACCACCTTATTAGGTTCAGGTTCTATTTTTCAAAGTATGAATTCCACCATCTCCATGAATTTATCAGTAATCTTTAAACTGAAAGGAATCAATTTTACTGTTAGTGGTGCCTGCGCCAGTAGTTCTCATGCTGTTGGAATGGCTTACTTTTTAATTAAGCATGGTTATCAGGATATTATATTATGCGGAGGTGGTCAGGAAATCAATCCGGAATCAATGGGTAGTTTTGATGGCTTATCGGCATTTTCTATTCGTCATGATGAACCTGAAAAGGCATCCAGACCTTTTGATAGAGACCGGGACGGATTAATACCTAGTGGGGGTGGAGCATCTTTAGTAGTGGAGAGTTTAGAATCTGCCTTAAAACGTGGTGCTGATATTGTTGCAGAAATTAAAGGATATGGTTTCTCTTCAAACGGAGATCATATTTCGGTACCTAATGAAAAGGGGCCTACAGAATCATTGCAACGTTGTTTAAAGGATGCTGGAATGGCTGCCAAAGACATTGATTATGTAAATGCGCATGCCACCTCAACTCTTGTTGGAGATACAATGGAAGCCAGAGCATTATCTACTGTATTCGGCGAATGTAAAACTCCGGTCAGTTCAACCAAATCAATGACGGGACATGAAATGTGGATGGGTGGAGGAAGTGAACTGATATACAGTTCAATAATGATGCATCAGTCTTTTATTGCTCCGAATATTAATTTTGAGAATCCGGATGAGGCATCTGCAAAGCTTAATATCATTGGAAAAACAACAGAGAAAAAACTGGATACTATACTTTCAAATTCCTTTGGATTTGGTGGTACTAATTCAACAATCATATTATCTAAATATAGTAAATAGCGAAAAATGGAAAGAAGCAAAATTAAAGATATCGTTGTAGAGTTTTTAATTGATGAATTCGAAATTGAAGAAGATGTAATAAGCGATGACGCACATCTGATTAACGATCTTGGATTAGAAAGTCTTGATTTTGTAGATATTGTAGTAATCATTGAAAAAGAATTCGGATTCAAAGTGAAACGTGAAGAAATGAAAGATATCCGTGTTTTAAATGATTTGTACAATTATATTGAGAGCAATATATAATGAATAAATGGACGGGTAAGTCAAAGGGATCGCCATTAGGCTATCGGATATTTATCAACCTTATAAAGGTTGATATCCGGTTGGCTTATATGCTTCTCATACCCGTAACGTTTTTTTATTTAATCTTTTCAGATAAAAAATCCATCAGGTATTTCTATAAAGAGAGATTAAAGTATGGAAAACTAAAAACGATACTTTGTATATACAAAAACTATGTGTTTTTAGGTAAGGTTCTGATAGATAAAATTGCCATTCTGTCTGGCCGGAAGAACCAATACACCTTTAATTTAGATGGAGAGCAGTATTTGCATCAAATGGTTAAGGATCAAAAAGGCGGGTTGTTACTGGGTGCTCATATGGGCAATTGGGAAGTTGCAGGGGAACTGTTAAGAAGCGTGGATTCTGTAATTAATATCTTAATGGTGGAAGCAGAACATCAGAAATTGAAGGATGTTTTAACTGAAGCGATGGGTGATAAGAAAGTTAATATTATCCCCATTAAGGATGATATGTCGCATGTTTTTAGTGTTGTTGAAGCTTTTAAAAACAGAGAACTGGTTGCCATGCATGGCGATCGGTTTGTAGAAGGCAATCAGACCATAAAAATTCCTTTTCTGGGAGAAATGGCAGAGTTCCCTGTTGGACCAATGGTATTGGCTAGTAAGTTTGCTATACCGGTAAGTTTTGTTTTTAGTGTAAAGGAAACCAATAAACACTATCATTTCTTTGCCACACAAGGTAAAGTATACTTTAAGGAAAAAAACAGAAACTTAAGAGAAGAGTCAATTAAAATAATGTTAACCGAATATGTTAATCATTTGCAAACCATGGTGATGAAATATCCTTTGCAATGGTTTAATTATCACCCTTTTTGGGAAAACGAAAAAAAACAATCCTAATGTCAGTCACCTTCGGAAAAGATAATAAAACTGCCCTTCAGGCAAAGTTTGATGCTCAAAAGATAGCATTCGCACCTATCATGTTTCAAGCTGCGCTTTCTCTTCGGAATCTTGGAATTCTTGAATTAATTAAGAAAAAGAGAAATGGAATAACCATTGATGAAATAGCATCTGAACTTAACCTTTCAGTTTATGGCGTGAAAGTATTACTGGAAGCTGGATTAAGTCTTGAATTAGTAATGGTTAAAGATGATTTGTATAAAATCACTAAAACAGGTTGGTATATTCAGTGTGATGATTTAACCAGAGTGAATATGGATTTTACACAGGATGTGAATTACGAAGGTGTATTCTCTCTTGAAGAATCGATAAAAGAAGGTAAACCTACAGGACTAAAAGTATTTGGTGAATGGCCAACTATTTACGAGGGATTGGCGCACTTGCCAGAAAAAGTGAAGCAAAGTTGGTTTGCGTTCGATCATTATTATTCAGATTATGCCTTCCCGGAAATTATGCCTCTTGTATTCAAAAACAATCCAGAACAAATATTGGATGTGGGTGGTAATACCGGCAAATTCTCAATTCAATGTGTCAGATATAATGATGAAGTAAAGGTTACCATTCTGGATTTACCGGGGCAGTTGAATGTTGCAAAAAAAAATATTGAGGAAAATGGATTTAGCGATAGAATTGATGGTCACCCTATTAATTTATTGGATCATTCCAATCCATTTCCGAAAGGTGCCGATATTATTTGGATGAGTCAGTTTCTGGATTGTTTCTCACAGGAAGATATTCTTCAATTATTAAAAAGATCGAACGATGCAATAAATGAGAATGGTCGGGTTTATATTCTGGAGACTTATTGGGATGATCAGGAATTTGAAGCTTCTACTTATAGCTTACATGCCACTTCTTTATATTTTACCAATATTGCCAATGGTTGCAGTCAGATGTATCATACCGAAGATATGCTTGAATTGGTTGATAATGCAGGCCTTGAGGTAGAGGAAATAGTTCGGAATATTGGTGTTAGTCACACCTTACTAATTTGTAAAAAGAAGTAATTCATATAAGAATCTAAAACCTGATAGTATGCAATGGAGCATTGAAGAATTAATACCACAACGGCCTCCTTTTGTTTTTGTAGATAAGGTAATTGATTTTTCTGAGGGGGAAGTGAAAACTGTCTTTGAAATAAAAGAAAGTTCCGTTTTTGTATTTGATGGTCGATTGCAAGAAGCAGGATTAATTGAAAATATCGCTCAATCGGCAGCAGCACTTGAAGGTTGTAGTGCAAAAAGCAGGAATGGAGATGTTAAGGTTGGATTTATTGGTTCTGTAAAAAAATTAACAATTAACAGATCACCTGAAGTTGGAGAAATATTAGAGACTCAGGTTAAAATTTTAACAAATGCAATAGGGGTTAATGTTGCAGAAGGAATTGTACGTTCAGCTGATGAAACAATCTCAGAATGTGTTCTTAATATCTTTTTAAAAGAAGATTAGAAATCCGTTATGAAAGTGAAAAACTAAAATCTTTAGTCAGTATAAATCCTGAATTTTAAACACATGAAAATGATTAAACGAGTTTATTTAATTGCTCTTTTTTGCCTAATGGTTATAAATACCCAAGCACAAAAAACCAGAGATCTTTTTGTCGCAAATAATTATAAGTATGTTTGGTTTGGCGTGGATTATTCCAGAGTAAAGCTGATAGGAGATTTTTATGCCATCAATATGGGAGAAGAGGAACCCCGACAGGTTATAAAGGATAAATATTTTAAATCCTGGAATGACCTCATTAAAAATGAGAGAAGAAAGTATTGTGTTGAAGATATGCTTAGAAAGTCTGAAGTTATCTACGATATTAAAATGATGGAAGAACACAATCAAATAGGTTCGTATGAAAGTCTGGAAGCAGATAAGGGAGAATCACTCAGTAAAGAAGAGCTTACAGATTTAATTAAAAGTTACCATTTAGATTACGATAGTGGAATTGGCATTGTAATTATTGCAGAGTATTTAGATAAGTCATATAAAGAAGCATCCTATGTGCTTGAGATATTTAATATTGCAACAAGAGAAAAGTTAATTGAAGAGAGATTTGTTACAAGGCCAATGGGTTTTGGAGTAAGAAATTATTGGGCAGGTTCATTATATTATATTTTTAAGGAGGTTTCTGCCAGAAAATACAGAACCTGGAAATACGAATATAAGAAAAAGTGAAAGAGTTAGTCAGTACAACCATAATAAAGGTTCGATTCAGCGAAGTGGATTCTATGCATATTGTCTGGCACGGAAACTACGTGAAATTCATGGAAGACGGAAGAGAGGCCTTTGGAAAGCAATATGGCCTTGGGTACTACGATGTATATGAAGAGGGTTTTATGACACCTATCGTTAAGGTAGATATTGATTATAAAAATCAGGTAAGATATGGTGAAGAGCTTGAAGTGAAAACCATATTTGAGAGTGTGGATGCAGCTAAAATCTGTTTCAGATATGAAATAAGTAAAGTCGCAGATAGAGTTATAGTAGCAAAAGGTAAAACCATTCAGGTATTTTTAGATAAGGAAGGACAGTTGCAATTAACGAATCCTTCTTTTTATATATTCTGGAAAGAAAAATGGGGATTGTAATTCATGATTGTTTTTGGAGCACATAATATCATATCTTCTCTGGGCTGGACCAGCAATGAAAATTTTTCAAACATTGTTAACGGTAAAACTGGATTAAAAATTCAAACAGATACTAGATTGTCTGATATTCCCATTCCTGTTGGCCTTATTGATAATGGAGAAATTCAAAAACAATTGGCGGTTCATTCTGATTTAGCCGGATATTCACGATTAGAACAGCTTTCCATTTTATCCTTAAAGCAAATTGTTACAACTATCGACGTTAAGAATGCCAGAACAGGATTTGTATTTAGTACAACAAAGGGGAATGTCGGGTTTTTAAATAGTATTGAAGCCGATAAGAATGTTTATTTGGCTCAAACGGCATGCAATATTGCCAATTATTTTGGCTTTGTAAATGCTCCTCATATTATTTCTAATGCCTGCATATCAGGTCTGGCTGCTATAGTCTTTGCAAAACGTATGATTGTTTCCGGTGTGTATGATCAGGTTGTGATATCAGGAGCTGATGTCTTATCGAAATTCATTGTTTCCGGTTTTCAGTCATTTCAATCTTTGAGTCCGGAACCATGTAAACCCTATGATGCCAATCGTGATGGCTTATCTTTGGGTGAGGCGGTGGGCTCTGTAATTTTGTCAAAATCAGAGGATTCTAATGCTGAAGGAGCTGTAGAGGTAGTGAATGGAGCCATCAGTAATGATGCCAATCATATCTCCGGTCCTTCCAGAACCGGAGAAGGTTTGTACAGAGCTATTCAACAATCTATAGGTAATCATGCTCAGATAGATGTTATTTCTTCACATGGAACAGCAACTCCATATAACGATGATATGGAATCTCATGCGATATACAGAAGTGGTTTTTCGGAGGTTCCGGTTAGCGGACTAAAAGGGTATTTGGGACATACTTTAGGTGCAGCAGGTATTATTGAGTCGATTATCTCCGTAATAGCCTTAAAAAATAATGTAATTATAGCCACTAAAGGATTGCAACAACAAGGTGTAATTCAGCCCATAACAGTGGCTAAAGAGAATATTAAAACTACCACAAAAGAGTTGTTGAAATTAATGTCGGGTTTTGGTGGATGTAATGCTGCCGTTTATTTTAAAAAACATGTGTAAGATTATCAAGGAACTCGTTATAGAACAAGGTTCGGTTCTACTGAATGGTGCTTTGTTTTTTAAGGGAGAATCTCAGGAAATTAATCCGTTTTTAAAATCCTTATATAAATTCCTCGACCTGAAATACAGGAAGTTTTTCAAGATGGATTTGCTTAGTAAGCTGGGACTTTTAGCTACAGAAATTCTTAGTGATGGAGTAGCGGAAATGCATTCAGAAACAGATGAGGTCGCATTGATATTTGCAAATACATCGTCATCATTAAATACAGATGCCAATTACCAAAAAAGTATAGCTGAAATTCCCAGTCCTGCTGTTTTTGTTTACACACTACCCAATATTGTGATTGGAGAAATCAGTATCCGTCATAAATTTTATGGTGAGCATATGTTTTTTATTCAGCAGGAATATAATAAAAAGGAATTGCTAAGATATACCGAAACCTTGTTTGCAGAAACAAGTACAAAATATGCAGTAGTGGGTTGGCTTGAAGTGGATATGGAAGATAAATATAATGTGCAACTTATGTTGTGTTCTAAATAATTTTGAAAATTGAAATAATGAGTGAGTTAAAAGAAGAGTTAAAAGTAAAACTAATTGAGCAGTTAAACCTGGAGGATTTTAGTGTATCTGATATTGAAGATAATGACCCTTTATTTGATGATGAAGGATTGGCATTGGATTCTATTGATGCATTGGAAATAATCGTTCTGCTTGAAAAAGAATATGGTATTAAGCTGATTGATCCTAAAAAAGGAAAAGACATTATGCAATCGGTTCAGACATTGGCTGACTTTATTGAAAGTAATAGAAATTAATTTTGAAACAATATTAATAATCTATGTCAAAAGATATTGTTATAACAGGATATGGAGTCATCTGTTCTATTGGAACAAATGCGCAGGAATGTTTGGAATCCTTAATGAATAAACGTTCAGGTATTGGCAATATCAGATATTTAAAATCGGTACATAAAGATTCATTTAAGTCAGGGGAAGTTAAAATGAGTAATCAGGAATTAGCCGAAAAGCTGCGGTTACCATCATTTGAAAAATACAGTCGTACTTCCCTGTTAGCCATGGTGGCAGCCAATGAAGCTATTACTATGGCTAATCAACTTAATGGAGTTAAAGAAAGAACTGGAGTTGTTTCTTCTACCACAGTTGGAGGAATGGATATTACCGAAAATAAATACTTAAAGAAAACAGCAGATTATTTGTATTTATTAACTCATTCCTGTGGAGATTCTACTAAAAAGGTGGCCGGGTTTATAAATGCAACCAATTATTATACTACTTTAAATACAGCATGTTCATCCGGTACCAATGCTTTAATTCATGGAGTACGACTTCTGAAGAATAATATACTTGATAGAGTTGTTGTAGGAGGCGTAGACGCATTAACCATGTTTACATTAAATGGTTTTAATTCATTAAAAATATTAGATGCAGACCTTTGCAAACCATTTGATGCCAATCGTAAAGGATTGAACTTGGCAGAAGGAGCTGGTTTTATTGTATTGGAAAGGCAGGAGAAATCTACCCGATATGCATGTAGAGTAAGTGGTTATGCAAATGCTAACGATGCATATCATCAAACAGCCTCATCGCCAGAAGGTGCAGGTGCTTTTCTTTCTATGATGGAAGCCTTGAAAATGAGTGGATTAGAAGCTGAGGATATTGATTACATAAATGTTCATGGTACAGGTACAGATAACAACGATTTTTCTGAGGGGGCTGCATTAAACCGGGTTTTCGGAAAAGGCAAGGTACCTCCTTTTTCATCTACTAAATCATATACCGGACATACTTTAGCCGGAGCGGCAGGTATCGAAGCTGTTTTTTCCGTTTTAGCTATTCTGAATAATGTGATGTATCCCAATCTTAATTTTAAGGATGTTATTGAAGGATTGGATTTAGTTCCGTTAACAGAGGTAGTAAAAGATAAGGAAGTTAAAAATGTATTGTCAAATTCGTTTGGGTTTGGAGGCAACAACTCAACTGTAATATTTTCAGAATAGTATGGATATTTATATTAAATCATCGGATTCTATAAATGCACAATTGAGTTTAGAAAGTGATCTTCCTACATCACATGAAATCACCGGATCAGCGTATTATAATTGTATCAATCCGGATTATAAAAAGTACATAAGTCCAAAATTACTGCGTCGGATGAGTCCCATAATTAAAAATGGGGTTGCCTGTAGTTTGTCGGTATTAAAAAAGGCCAATATAGAACAGCCGGATGCAATTATTGTAGGAACAGCCCTGGGATGTATCAAAGATACAACCGGTTTTTTAAGCCAGTTAATTCAAGAAAACGAAGAATTACCGCATCCAACCTGTTTTATTCAATCCACACACAATACCATAGCTGGTCAATTAGCCTTATTGTTGTCGTGCCATCAGTACAATTTAACTTTTTCACAAATGCATATTTCATTTGAAACGGCACTGTTGGATGCTCAGATGTTATTGTTTGAAGAAAAAGCTGAAAATGTTCTGGTTGGTGGGGTAGATGAAATGTCGGAAAATGCTTATAACCTGATAAATGGATTGGATTGTTATAAGAATACGATCCCCGGAGAAGGTGCCGGTTTTTTTATTTTGAGTAGTGAAGAATCGCAGGTGAAGTTTAAAGGTGTTAGAATAATAAATGGCACAGAGATTGACTTTACCAGGGAGTTAAGTTATTTATCAATTACACCAGAGGACATTGATATGGTAGTTGGCGGAGATAATTTTACGGAAGATAAAGCATATTCAGAATTTCATAAATTATTTGCCAATAAGCCATATTTATGGTACAAACCATTTATGGGTGAATTTGGAACGGTGTCGTCAATTGCATTGTGGCTTGCTACAAAAGTTCTGGAAGGCAAACAGGTTCCCGGGTGTTGGATTAAAAACGGAATCATACCCCGGAAATTTTCCAACATATTAATTTATAACAAGGTAGGAAACGAACAAAGCCTGATGTTGTTGTCGGCTCAATAAAGCAAAAAATGAAATTCAGGATTCTCCTTTATATATATATCGGTATCGTTTTAAGCATTTTATTCGTAAATGTTGAGTTTTACAATAGGGTGATTTGGATTGCTGCTATTTCTGTTTTTTTTACAGGAATGGTGGTGTTGGGAGTATCTGTTATGAGGTTGAACTTTTTTATTCATTCATTCTCAGAAATATATACAAAAGATAAGGAAATAGCATTAACCTTTGATGATGGTCCGGATCATGAGATAACGCCCCGGATCATGGATCTGCTTAAAGAATTTAATGCAAAGGCTACTTTTTTTTGTATAGGGAATAAAATCAATGAAGAAAAAGAAGTGATACAAAGAATGCTGCAAGAGGGACATTCAATCGGGAATCATACATTTGAGCATTCCAATTCATTTCCATGGTGGAGCGTTATAAAAATGAAAGCATCGATTGCTCAAACCGATGAAGCATTAAAAGAGGCCGGGGTAAATGAAATTAGTATGTTTCGTCCTCCTTTTGGAGTCACCAATAATTTAATAGCAACAGCTATAAAGCAGACTAATAAAAAGTGTGTTGGCTGGAGTATCAGAACAAAAGATACGTGCAGGTCGGTTGATGAAGTTGTAAATAAGGTAAAAAAAGAACTCAAGCCAGGAGATATTGTTTTGTTACATGATACCCATCCTGATATTTTGACTGAGCTTCGTGAAATTTTAATCTATTGCAGACAGAAAGGATTTAAACCGATAGCGTTAAATTGATAAAGAAAATATCATGTTAAAGAATTTTGTTTTAGTAGTATTTGTTGTATTCATTTCTGGTATTACCGTTGCTCAGGAAAAAGGAAAACCGGTTAGTGTTGAAGCTCTTCAAAAAGAGATGATCGCAAAAACCGCCGGAATTCAATCTGTTTGTTGTGATTTTATTCAGGAGAAACACATGGAGTATCTTGAAACTGTCATTACTTCAACAGGTAAATTGATTTTTGATACCAGGAATCGTTTACGCTGGGAGTATCAAAAACCTTTTGAGTATTTAATAACGATCAATAATGGTCAATTTACAATTAGTACCGATGGTGAAACAAATACATACGATATTAATTCTAATCAGATGTTTTCTAAGATTAGTGAATTAATAATCAGTTCGGTAAATGGAACCATTTTTACAGACTCTAATTTTAATGTTCAGGCATTTGATAAGGAGAATGAATATGTGATTTATCTTGAACCCAATATTCCGGAATTGAAAGAGGTTTTGAATAAAATTGAAATGCACATTGCTCAAAAGGATTTTTCAGTGAACAAGGTAGTGATGTATGAAATGGATGATAATTATACGGAGATCAGTTTTATAAATAAGAAGTTTAATGAAAGTTTACCTAATCATATCTTTACTGCTAATTAGTTTGTGCTTCTCTTCCTGTTCTTCGACAAAGAATTTTAATTCTGAGGTAAAGGATATTCTGCAACCATTAACCGGCGGAAATAAATCGGCACTATACAAAGTCAGGATAAAAGTGTTTGATAACTTTTTTTCAGGACTGGTACTTTTTAAATACAATAAGGATAGGAATGATTACAATATTGTTTTGTTTACAGAGGTTGGTCTTACGTTGTGCGAGTTCTATTTTGTCAATAATCAAATGGAAATTAAAAAAGCCAGCAGTTTATTTCAGAGTAAAATAGCTCAGAAAACACTTGCTGAAGATTTTGGATATCTGATTTGTGAAACAGGAGAACTAAAACAAGTGTCTGACGACGTATTTATTAATTCAGAGAAGATTAGATATACTATTAGTGCAGAAGACCAAGTGAATAGGATTAGAAAGAGGAGGTTGATAAATGGTATTGAAATAGATCTCGAAAATTACTCACAAGGTGTTCCTTCAAGTATAAAGTTCAATCACCATGGTATAAAGTTTAATATGGAGTTATCTCTGCTAAAAGTAAGTTAGTATGTTGTTGAATGATTTTTTTACATATAACGTTGTTGATAAAGAACAAGATAAATGGAATTGTCAGATTGAGATTAATCCTGACCATGAAATTTACAAAGGTCATTTTCCGGGTTTACCGATAATGCCGGGTGTTTGTCAGGTTCAGATCGTTCAGGAGGTTATCAGTGATCTTTTAAAAATGAAATATAAGTTACGGGGAGCGAGAGATATAAAGTTCTTAAATTTTATTGATCCCCGGCAAACTACTGAATTAAATCTGGAATTATCAGTAAAGCAAAATGAAGAAGATTCTATTTCGGTTTCTGCATTAATGCTTAATGAGGAGGTTAACTTTTTAAAAATGCGATCTGTTTTTTCGAAGCTATAATGAACGGAGAATTGAAAAATATGAGTCTGGCGGAGGAGTTTGATTTACTGAAATGTTGTGTTATTATACCAACCTATAATAATGAGCAATCATTAGCCGAAGTGATTGAGGATGTAAAAAAATATACATCCAATGTGATTGTTGTTAATGATGGAAGTACCGATTCCACAAGTCAGATATTACTGGATTTGGACGGGGTTGATATTATAAATTACCCCAATAACAAGGGAAAAGGTTATGCCATTCGACAAGGATTTAAAAAAGCTCTTGATCTGGGGTTTCATTATGCAATAACCATTGATTCAGATGGCCAGCATTATGCCAGAGACCTTTCTGTATTTATAAATTATTTGAAAGAAAATTCAAATTGCTTATTGATTGGTTCCCGTTTTATGGAGGGAAAAGATCAGCCAAAAGCAAGTGAATTTGCCAATAAATTCTCCAATTTCTGGTTTCAGGTCGAAACGGGAATTAAGTTGTCGGATACGCAATCCGGATACCGTTTATATCCCATCAAAGCCATGGAAAAAAAGAAGTGGTTTTGTAATAAATATGAGTTTGAAACTGAAGTAATCGTAAGAGCTGCATGGCAAGGTTTAAAAGTAAATTGTGTGCCAATAGATGTTTTCTATCCACGTCAGGAGGAGCGGGTAACTCATTTTCGACCTTTCAAAGATTTTTTCAGAATCAGTGTATTAAATACGATTCTGGTCACACTTGCTTTTTTATTTTATCGCCCTAAAATGATTTTTCGGGAGTTTAAAGGTAAAAGTATAAAAGAAATCTACCACACTTATGTGCGTAATTCAAACGAAACCATTGGAAGGATGGCCGCAGCCATTGGTTTTGGTGTGTTTATGGGAGTTCTTCCGGTTTGGGGATATCAATTGCTGATCGGGTTTTTATTCGCACACTGGTTTAAACTCAATAAGGCCTTGTTTTTTATAGCTGCAAATATTAGTATTCCTCCTATGATTCCATTTATTCTTTATTTGAGCTACGTAACCGGTAGCTTTTTGATGGGGCAAGGAAGCTGGACGGTGAATACTGATTTAAATATTCAGTCCATCTCAACAGATATTAAACAGTATTTAATAGGAGCCACTGGATTAGCTATTATTATGGGCGGTATGTTTTATGTAGCATCCTATTTAATTCTCTCACTTTTTAAATCGATGAACAAGCAAAATGCATAAGTTCTTTTTATTTATAAATTCGCGATTGGCAGGTAAAGGGAAATGGATGTTTGCATCTGTTTTGATTTTAACAGGGATTCTTACCTGCTTTATATATCAGATAAAGATGGAAGAGGATATTTCTTCTTTGATACCCATGGACGATCGGATTGCTGAAATGAGCCATACATTTACCAATTCAAAGTTTGCCGATCAGATAATATTTACAGTTTCATTAAAAGATACAAACAGAGTTGATGAAAAAAAATTAATTCAGGTAATAGATTCGCTTGGTAATTTTTTATCACAGGATACATCTATGGTAAAAGAGATACGTTGTGTAGTCGATGAGGCTGCAACAACAAAGGTGTATAATTACTTTTATCAAAACCTTCCTTTCTACATGACGGAGGCAGATTATGCTTATTTAGATACAATTGTTTCTGAAGAGCATTTGAATGCTTTAATGAAAAAGAACTATAGAAGTATCATTGCTCCAACCGGGTTCGGAACCAGTAGATATATTTTAAAAGATCCCTTAAGTCTGGTACCTGGATTTTTAAAAAAGTTAGAATCTTTCCAGTTGGATAAGAATTTTGAACTTTATAAATCACACATCTTTACAAAGGATAAAAAACATGTCCTTGCCTTTTTAGATCCCGTGTTCTCATCAAAAAACACAAAGCAAAACCGTCTTTTAATTAAAAAGATAGATCAATATCTGGAACATTCTATGTCAGAAGATATTCATGTGGAGTATTATGGAGGAACAGTAGTTGCAGTGGCTAATGCCAACCGGATTCAAAAAGATATTGTATCCACCATAAGTATTGCAGTTATCCTGTTGTTATTACTTTTTGTTTTTGTATTTAAAAATATCAAAGTATTGTTTTTCCTGTTTTTTCCAGTGGTTTTAGGTGTCGGGATTTCAATAGTACTGTTATCATTTATGTACTCCACCATATCGGCAATCGCCTTGGGTGTCGGAGCTGTTTTAATAGGGATTTCAATAGATTTTTCATTGCATTATTTTTCGCATGTACGATACGGACATAGCGCGGAAGAGATTATAAAAGATATTTCAAATCCGGTAATAATGAGTAGTTTAACTACAGCAAGTGCCTTTTTGTGTTTAAATGTAGTAAACTCTGAAGCATTAAACCAGCTTGGTTTGTTTGCCGGTATGAGCGTATTGGCTTCTTCAATATTGGTTCTGATATTGCTTCCTATGCTATTTAGGAAAAAAGGAAAGGTGCAACCAACCCGGAATCATACGATTATAGATAAATTTGCAGGATACGAATTCCATAAAAACAAATACTGGATTTTGGGAGTATTTGTCTTTACAGTCGTATTATCTTTTTTTGGTAGAGAAATTTCATTTGATGCCGATATAGCGAATCTGAATTATTTACCGGAAGATTTAAGTATCGCAGAACAAAATCTGAAAAGTATTAGTGCTGAAACAGCAAGTGCAGTTTATGTTATTACGGATGACTCTACACTCAATGGAGCCCTGGAAAAACTAGAAAAGAACAAAGCCGTTTTTGATGATTTGGTAAAGAAGGGAATAATTGCTTCTCTGAGTACAGTAAATACCTTGCTGATGTCAGAATCACAACAAAAAGCCAGAATTGAACAATGGAATCAGTTTTGGGAAGAGAAAGGCTTGCACTCTGTGATTAAAAAAATTGATAACGCAGGAGTCAGCAATCATTTTAAATCAGGAACTTTTAAATCATTTTTTACTACCTTAAGTAAACAATATACTACCATTAGCTATTCTGATACTGAGCCGATTCGAAAACTATTTCTGTCAAATTTAATGAGTGAGAATGAATCAAAAGTATCACTTGTTTCTATTTGTAAAGTTGATCAGTCAAAAAAGGATGACTTTTTTAATGCCCTTAAAGGAGTAGAGAATATACTGGTGTTGGACAAGCAATTCTTCACCAATCAGTTTTTTGAGATTTTAAAGGATGATTTCAATAAGCTCATCAATTACTCCATGATAGTTGTTTTTTTAATTGTACTGCTTTTTTGGGGGCGATTTGAGCTGGCCTTAATAACCTTTATTCCTATTGTATTAAGTTGGCAATGGACCATTGGCTTAATGGGATTGTTCGGGGTTGAGTTTAATATCTTTAACATCATCATATGTACCTTTATTTTTGGTTTGGGTATTGACTACTCCATTTTTGTTATGCAAGGTTTAATCAATAATTATAAGTACGGAGGTGGTAATATATTGCCCTATAAGGTATCCATCATTTTAAGTGTATCAACTACATTAATTGGTGTTGGGGTATTAATATTTGCCAGGCATCCTGCATTAAAGTCCATTGCTCTGGTAACTATTTTCGGAATATTGTCGGTTGTAATCATCACATTTACAATTCTGCCTTTTTTATTCAGTTTTCTGACACAAACTAAGGGGAAGAAAAGACAATTTCCCATCATCCTGCTTGATATAATTGTATCCATTACTTCTTTTATGGTTTTTTTAGCCGGTGTTATTTTTTTATCGGCTTTGGTAATTATTTTTAAGTACACTCCTTTCTTTTCAGATGCTAAAAAGAAAATCATCCATTATTTACTATACTTGATATGTAAGTTAGTGGTGGGTATTAATTTCTTATTCAGGAAGGAATATATCGATAAGTACAAGATGAATCTGGATAAGCCGGTGGTATTGGTTTGTAATCATCAATCTCATTTGGATATTGCACTGATATTACTGTTGAGTCCTAAAATATTTGTGCTCACAAATGAATGGGTATGGAAGAATCCTTTTTATGGTTTAATTATACGATACATTGACTTTTATCCCATTTACACAGGAATCGAAAAAGGTTTTGAAAAGATTAAGGCAAAGGTAGAAAAAGGTTATTCGGTTCTTGTTTTTCCAGAAGGAACCCGGACAAAAGATGGTAAAATATTTCGTTTTCATCAAGGTGCATTCAGTCTGGCCGATTATTTAGGATTGGACATTCTACCCATTCTATTGCATGGAGCATATAATTGCATGCCTAAAACAGAGTTTTTTCTGAGAGCAGGTCATATCACACTTAAGTTTTTTGATAGAATCAAAGTGGAACCTGCTGACGTGGATAATGGAATTACTTACCTGCCGCAGGCAAAAAAACTGACAGCCTTTTATCGAGCGCAATATGCTTTGTTGAGAAAGGAAAAAGAGACCGTAGATTTCTTTGCCCGTAGATTAATTAATCAATATGTGTATAAAGGACCCGTTTTAGAATGGTACCTGAGAGTTAAAATAGCTTTAGAAAAAAACTACCGCTTTTACGATGAGTTACTACCCGAAAAAGGAAAGATAATTGATGTGGGTTGTGGATATGGATTTCTATCGAATATGCTTTGCTTTACCTCCGATCAAAGAGAGATTGTTGGTTGGGATTATGACAATGAAAAGATTGCGGTTGCAGGGGCAATAGCCAATGGTTCAGGTAAAGTGTCTTTTATAGAGAAAGATATTGTAAAAGAGAGTTTTGAACCTGCTGATGTTTATGTTTTCAATGATGTACTCCATTATTTCTCGCCCGAACGTCAGTTATCTGTGTTAAGCAAAGCTTATCAGCAATTAAATGAAGGTGGTTCAATAGTGATTAGAGACGCAGATACCGAGCTCAAAGAGCGTACGAAATATACGTATTTAACTGAGTTTTTTTCCATCAGATTATTAGGCTTTAATAAAATGGACTACGAACTTTCATTCTTTTCATCAAGTAATATTAAAAAGTTTGCCAGAGATAACAATATGAATTTTGAAATGGTTGATAATTCAAAATACACTTCAAATTTAACATATATATTAAGAAAGGCTCAATAAGGATGACTACATATGATATTGTTGTAATTGGAAGTGGACTAGCAGGTTTACAATGTGCGTACCTTTTGAGTAAAGAGGGGTATCATGTTTGTGTGGTTGATAAAAACGACCGCATTGGAGGTATGATGCAATCATTTGTCCGTGACGGTGTGGTTTTTAATACTGGCCTCAATTATACAGAAAGTCTTGGGCAAGAAGAAGTTTTATATCAATACTTTAAGCTTTTTGGATTAATAGGAAATATTACTCTTAAACAGTTAGATAAAGATAGGTCAGATGTTATTACTCTTGGAGAGAAAGAATATAGTATTCCGCAAGGCCATGAAAATTACCAGGAAAAATTAAAATCGTATTTCCCTGAAGAGGCTGACGGAATTGAGAAATATATCAAGCAACTTGCAAAGGTTTGTCATTCATTTCCATTATATAAGTTAGAAGATAAATATACAGGCTTTGCCATGGAGAGTCCATATATGTCTGTTTCTGCTTTTGATTTTATCAATGATATCATTCAGGATTCCGATTTGCGGGGTTTGCTGGCCGGAACCAATATTCTTTATGCCGGAAAAAAAGATCAGACTCCGTTATATACGCATGCACTCATTAATTATTCATTTATAAAAAGCTCTTGGCGGGTAATGGAGGGAGGTAGTGGTATTGCCAATGTGTTGGCAAAAGGAGTGCGTCAAAATGGAGGTACGGTTATCAGAAATGCAGAAGTTGCCGGTATTACAGTAAATAACGGGCAGGTAAACCATTTGGTACTTAAAAATGGTGAGTGTATTCACGGAAATAATTTTGTATCAAGCTTACATCCCAAAACCTTAATACCACTGGTTGAGGAGGGTGGATTAAAAAAAGTGTTTAAAAACAGGATTTTATCACTCGAAGATTCAATCGGCATGTTTTCGATATATGTGGTGCTTGAAAAGAATACTGTAAAATATCAGAATTATAACCATCATTATTTTAAAACCAATAATGTATGGACTACCAGTGGAAGTAACTGGCCTGATAATTTTTTGCTTTATACCCAGTTCAATAAAAAAACAGGTGAATATGCTGATGGATTAACCATTATATCTTATATGAATTTTAAAGAGGTTGAAAAATGGAGTAATTCAAGCGTTGAAGACAGAGGAGAGGATTACATAAGATTTAAGGAAGAGAAGGCTCGGAAATTATTGGCTCTGGCAGAAAATAAAATACCCGGATTAAGAAAGTATATCAAATCCTATTATACTTCCACGCCATTAACATATCGCGATTACACAGGTTCGGCCAATGGATCGGCCTACGGATTAATTAAAGATTATAGAAATCCAACCTATTCTATATTGCATCCCAAAACAAGATTGAAGAACTTATTTTTTACAGGTCAGAATTTAAATATGCATGGCATTTTAGGTGTTTCAATAAGCTCGGTTTTAACTTGTTCGAGTTTTTTAGGTGAAGAATATTTATACAATAAATTAATTAGTGTTTGAGGTATGGAATACAATAATACTTTTGATATTGCAATTATTGGTAGCGGACTGGGCGGACTGGCGTGTGGCAGCATTTTAAGTCAGAAAGGTTATAAAGTGGGTATTCTGGAACAACATTATCAAATAGGGGGATGTCTTCAGGACTTTAAAAGAAAGGGCGTGTTGTTTGATACAGGTATGCACTATATTGGAAGTTACGACGATGGACAAATCCTTAATACCCTTTTTAGGTTTTTTGGTATTTATGATAAGATAAAAGCCTCAAGGCTAGATGAACAGGGGTTTGATGTAATCAATATTGCCGGAGAGGAATTTAATATTCCTCAGGGAACAGAAAACTTTAAAAAGGCTTTGAACTCAAAATTTCCGGAAGAAAGAGAAGCCATCCGTAAATATTTCGAAAAGCTTCAGAAAATATATGATTCTGTAGATGTTATCAACTTAAGAGATATTCAGACAGCAGATTTATTACAAAAAATCGGATTGGATGAAAATGTATATGATTTTGTTTCATCCTTAACTGATAATGTTGATTTACAAAACGTACTATGTGGTTTAAACCCATTGTATGCCGGAAAAAAGGAATCTGCATCTTTATTCATTCATTCGATAATTACACTCTTTTATCTGCAAAGTGCATATAAGCTGGATAATGGAGGAGGAGAAATTGCCCGGGCCTTCCGGAAGATCATTGAAAGCAACGGAGGTATAGTCAGGACAAAAGCAAAGGTTCGTTCTCTGATTTGTGAGGATGGAAATGTGAAAACCTTAGTGCTTGATTCAGGAGAAGAAATCAAAGCCAGTCAGTTTATTTCCAACATTGATCCGTTAACTACCATGGATATGCTGGAGGGTGCAAATATCAGAAAGGTTTTTATACGCAGGTTAAAAGAGCAGGAACAAACTATATCTTGCTTTTCGGTTTATATAAAACTGAAAGAAAAGACTTTTAAATATTTAAATGCAAATTATTATTACTACAACGAAAATAATGTTTGGGTTATAGACGACTATTCTGTGGATAACTGGCCTCAGGGGTATATGATTTTTTCAAATGAGAGTCATCTGAACAGAGGTTTTTCCGAAAGTATTATAATTATTTCACCAATGGATTTTGCCGAAATGGAGCCCTGGGAAAATACAACTATTGAAAACCGGGGAGCCTCATATCTGAAAATGAAAGAGGAAAAAACGGAACTCCTGATTGATCTGGTGGAAAAAACATTTCCTGAAATAAGATCCTGTATACAGGATACGTACTCCTCATCGCCCCTGACCTACAGAGATTATACAGGAGTCAGGCGCGGTGCCATGTACGGGGTTTTAACAGATAGCAGAAATCCGTACGATTCTCAGGTGATGCCTAAAACAAGGGTTAAGAACCTCTTTTTAACAGGACAAAATGTGAATATGCATGGTGTTTTAGGAGTATCAGTAGGTGCTCTGTTAACTTGTGGCGAAATCCTTGGGATCAATAATATTATGGCTGATGTGCGTAAACACACCATTAATAAATAGAGTCTGTCCATAAAGTCGGGTGTCAGGACTTTGTTGACGAACACTAAATAGAAATTATAAAATGAAGAAAATTAAATATATACTGTTAGTCCTTCTGGTTATTATATTAGGATTTTTTGTCTGGTTTCAATCAATGATTTTGGTTCATCCGGATGTAGATGATGAATCCGTTTTATCTATAGAGGTTCAGCGGCTTTCCGATAGCTTATCTGTTTGCGGAGATAGTTGGCTGCACAAAAATAACGGAGGTATTTATGAATTGATGGTATGCGGTAAGCCATTTGAATCAGGTGTGAAGAATGGTAAGCTGACCAAGGATCTTGCAGCAAAGCAGGAGCAATATTTTGTAGACTTCATTAAAACATTAATACCATCGGAAACCACCTTAAACTATCTTAAATATTTTATTACTTTTTTCAATAAGGATCTGGATAAGTATATCCGCAAAGAATATTTACAAGAGATATATGGTATATCCTTATATGCTTCAGATGAGTTTGATTTTATAGGAGATAAGTACCATCGTATTTTAAATTATCACGCGGCACACGACATCGGGCACACCATTCAGAACATGAATCTGGTAGCTTGTACAGCCTTTAGTGTTCAGGATGAACTTACTTATGACAGTACTATTTTTGTTGGAAGAAATCTTGATTTTTCTGCAGGTGATGATTTTGCCCGTAATAAACTGGTTGTTTTTTGTAAACCGGATAAGGGTTATAAGTTTGCCTACATATCCTGGGCTGGTATGATGGGAGTTTTGTCGGGTATGAATGAGCATGGTTTAACCATAAGTTTGAATTCAGCCAAATCTGGCATTCCAATGGCAGCAAAATCACCCGTTTGTATTGTATCACGTGATGTATTACAACATGCTAAAAATATTGATGAAGCCTACCGGATAATCAGTGGATATGAGACTTTCGTTTCTGAATCATTTTTAATTAGTTCTGCAGAAGACAGAAAAGTGGTAGTTGTTGAAAAATCTCAGGATAAAACAGCTATATACGAATCCGGAAAATCAAAGTTGGTATTAACCAATCATTTTCAAAGTAAAGAGTTAAAGGATACACCACTAAATATTGAATCCATTGAAGAAGGATGTTCATTGTATCGTTTAAAGAGAACACATGAATTAATTAATCAGGATTCTGCTTACAACCATGAAAAGGTGATTTCAGTATTAAGGGATAAAAATGGATTAACTGACGAATCGATTGGCTTAGGTAATGAATCGGCAGTAAATCAATTGATTTGTCATCATTCTGTAGTATTTAATCCAGAAAAACGATTAATGTGGGTATCCATGTATCCTTATCAGGAAAATAACTTTATTGCCTACGATCTGAATAAAATATTTAAGGATGATTTTGATATTAATTCCTATGATATTAACGTTGATAGCTTGGAAGTAGGAGCTTCTGACTTTTATAATAAAGGGGGAGTAACTAATGTTTGGGCATATAGAACTCAGATTGATTCTCTTGTGAATATTGTGATTCCTGATAAATCCAAAGTTAAGAATGAAGGTTACTTTAAGGAACTAATCAATAAAAATCCTAATTATTACTATGGATATTATGTGGTTGGAATGTACTATCAATCAAGAGGTGACTACCAACATGCGGGAGAGTATTTTGATAAAGCACTAACCTTAGAGTTTCCAAGAACCGTTGATAAAGCTCAGGTTGAACAAAGAATACAGGAATTTAATGAAAGTACAAACAGGAGATAGTAAAACCCTTCTGCTTAAAATCAGGCTTCAATGGGTAAGTATATTTTTAAACCACTCAGTCGGTTTAACAAGATATTAGATCTGAGGGAGCAAAATACCGTGTTTTTTATCCATTATTTAACCGACGCTAAACAAAGTCAGAAAGGCTGTCTATATGCTCAGATGGATCTTTCAAATACAGAGACTATGGGTCAATTTATTGATTATACTTTATCGAACCATCTTTGCGTATCCAACGATGATGTAAAAGTCGGTGTTACTATGGATTTTTTCGATAATGGTTTAAAAAATAAGCGGAGAGTACAAGCTATTGAAAGGGGTGATAATAAAGAACTTTTGTATCAAAAAACAAACAGATGTATATACCTGAAATAGAATTAAAATCACAGGAGGAGATAAAGGCTTTTCAAGAATCAAAGTTGCAGGAAGCACTGCGGTATCTAAATGAAAATTCTGTATTCTATCAACGTATTTTTAAAGAGCATCAAGTTGATATTGCCGATATAAAAAAAATGGAGGATCTCCAGAGAATTCCAACAACAACAAAAGACGATCTGCAACATTATAATACGGATTTTCTTTGTGTTACTCCTGATAAAATCATTGATTATCTTACCACTTCAGGAACAGCTGGTGATCCTGTGGTTTTTGCAGAAACAGAAAATGATCTGCGACGACTGGCTTATAATGAGTACATATCTTTTGCTTGTGCCACCGCCAGGCCGGATGATATTTTTCAATTAATGGTTACCCTTGATCGTCGGTTTATGGCGGGGATGGCCTATTATGAGGGAATCAGAAAATTAGGAGCTGCCATTGTTAGAGTAGGTCCGGGTAATCCGGGTTTGCAATTTGATACAATAGAAAGAATTAAACCCACAGCCTTAGTCACAGTTCCTTCATTTTTACTGAAATTAATTGAATATGCAGAAAAGCATCACATCGACTATCAGAACTCAAGTATTAAAAAGGCCATTTGTATAGGAGAGAGTCTGCGTAATGATGACTTTTCGTTAAATACCTTGGGACAACGTATTAAAGATAAATGGGATATTGAACTTTTTTCTACCTATGCTTCTACAGAAATGGGGACAGCATTTACAGATTGCGAATATGGCATGGGTGGACATCATCATCCGGAGGTGATTATTGTGGAGTTTTTAGACAACGATGAAAACCCGGTAACACCCGGCACACCAGGAGAAGTAACTATTACTACCTTTGGAGTGGAAGGGATGCCGCTATTGCGTTTTAAAACAGGTGATATTTGTAATCATTTTGTAGATAAATGTAAGTGCGGTCGAACAACTATGCGTTTGGGATCTGTCATCGGAAGAAAAAATCAGATGATTAAATATAAAGGCACCACCTTATATCCACCAGCACTGTATGATGTGTTGAATGATATTGAAAGTATTGATAATTATATTGTTTATATCAGTAAAAATAAATTGGGTACAGATGATATAGAAATAAAGGTTGGAACAACAACACCAGGGGAATCATTAAAAAAAGAAGTAAAAGACTGCTTTAGAGCTAAACTAAGAGTAGCTCCGGAAGTATCTTTTTATACGCCGGCACAGATATTAAAAATGCAATTCCCCGAGATGAGTAGAAAACCGATAACTTTTATTGATAACAGATACTAGATTATGACTGAATTTGAGAAGATTTATGAGGAGATGAGACCTTATAAAGATGAAGAGATAAGTGATGCCATGGCTCGGATTTTAGAGGAAAAGGCATTTTATCCGGTATTGCAATATGTTTTTCCTGATCGTACGGTTGAAGAATCGGTTAAAGAAATGAGTACGATTGATAGTATTTATGATTTTCAATTAAAGTTCAGTAAAAATGCTGTTGAAGAAGTCCTGAATAAAACAGCAACAAACTTCTCGTATTCCGGAATAGAAAATCTGGATAAGGATACTTCTTATTTATTCATATCTAACCATCGGGATATTGTACTTGATAGTGCTATTTTACAATGTGTTTTAATTAACAACGGACATAGAACAACACAAATTACATTTGGCAGTAATTTGATGAGTAGCCAGTTTATTATTGATCTGGGTAAAGTAAATAAAATGTTTACTTTTTATCGGGGAGGATCAAAGATTGACATTTATCGTAATGCCATGATTCATTCAGCTTATATTAAAAAGATTTTAACCGGAGAAAAAGAATCTGTCTGGATTGCTCAAAGAGATGGAAGAACAAAGAATGGTTCAGATAAAACACAGCTTTCTTTATTAAAGATGTTAACTATCAAGGAAAAAGATCATATCACGGCATTGAAAAATTTTAATATTTGTCCGGTTTCTATTTCTTATGAACTTGAACCTTGTGATATTTATAAAGTAAGGGAATGTTTAGCCACATCCGAAGATGAGTATGTTAAAGAAAAGGATGAAGATTTTAAGAGTATCGTAAACGGAATTATCGGAGCTAAAGGAAATGTTCACATTGCTTTTGGTAAACCATTAAATTCTTTTATCGAAGAAAACACTAATGAATTGGATATTAGTAATGTTCATGAAAAAGTATGTAATGAAATAGATAAACAGATATGGCATAATTATAAGTTGAATCCATTTAATTATGTGGCTTATGATATCCTTAACACAAGTCAGCAACATTTAGGTTCCAGATATTCCGGACAGGATATTGATAACTTTTACAAATTGTTGGATGAAAAAGTCTCCGGAGAGTCAAACCCCATTAGTATAAAAAAACAAAAAGAAAGTCTGCTTAAAATGTATGCCGTTTCGGTAGAAAACTATCTTAAAGCTGTCAATGAAGTTGAGTTTTTATAGCGTTGAAAATATGTTTGCATTTTTGAAGGGTATATGGAAATGGAACTTTCCCTTAAATTAAGTAGTTATTCGTGTAATGGTATAAGCCCCTATATATTGAGGGATAGCAAGTTTGGGTAGTTGTCTTCTTTTATAACCATGAGCCAACAGGAGTTGTTACATTTGTCAGTACCATAGTGTATAAAAAGAATAGCCTATAATTATGCGTTTTAAGAAGTCTGTAATAAGCGAAAGTTAAAGTGTAGATTGTTCATTACTATAGTTTCTTTAATTGATTTTCCAGCTCCTTTATTTCCTGATTTATAGAACTTTTGTTTTCATATTTATTTAAACGATGTGCTTCAGAAATAAAGTGTTCTGCTTTTTGAATGTTACCCGAACTCATATTGATACGTGCAGCACAAAGGGCAGAATATGGAGCGAAATACCGAATTGAATTATCGTTGATTTTAATAGCTTCAGTAAAATTGATTTCAGCCAGATTATATTGTTGAAGCATCTGGTAACATCTTCCTTTCCGATAGTAAAACTCAGTTTGATTATGTAGGTTTTTCAGATTGTCTGGTTTTGATTCAGAAAGTTTATCTAAACATTGTTGAAAATCTCCCATGTCAAATAAAAGTCTGGATTTTAAAAGAATAGTGTCTGGCAACTCAGCTAATGTGCTTTCGAAATGTGCTTGCTTATCTTCCCATGTGGGAAAAGATTTAAGCGTTTGAACCGTTTTGTTGTATTGTTTATATAATTCAAGATCGTTTTGTAAAAAATAATACCAGGATAAATAGCGATAGGCATCAGCAACAAACTGTTCCGATTGATTTCTATTCAGGAATTCTTTTAATATACCGGGTGCTCTATAATCATTGATCAGTGTAAAATATTTGCCTTTTAAATAGAGTAGCGGCATAAAATTAATACTTCCATCAGCATAAAGCCATTCATTACACAATCGGGGTTCTTTTATTTTAAATGCACATCTGATTATCACGGATCTAATTATTTCCGGATGCTCGTTATGAAGTTCCGAAAGTATTAATTGGCGAGTGTTATCATTATTTTCATCAAACTTGAGTTGAGCAAAACCAAGATATAATAATGCTTCTAGCTTCTGACCTTTGTTTAACGAGGGGGTATTGTAATATTGGTGCAATGTTTTAAGTCCGGTTTTATTGTCCCCTGAAAGTCCAAACCATCCGGCTAGTTGAGTGTAACTGTTTGGTATTTTAGAGATTAATAAGTTAAATATTCCCCTGAGTTTTAAATTCTCTTTTAATTCTGGGTGCTCATCTTCACTATCTTCCCAATAGTTATGTGCTTTTGAAAAGGCAGTGATGGCGCTAATATAATTGTTGTTCCGAAACTCAACAATGCCTTTTTGCAAATATATTTCAGATAGATAAGCCAGGCAATGTTCATCGTAATTAATTGATTCTTTTATTTTGTCAGCTATAGCATCAAAGCTGTTTGTATAGTGTTCGTAATTGTCGTTTCCAGTTGCTTGTGAAATAAAAAGAAGATAATGCTGTAGGTATGCTTTTAAAGGTTTGTTTTGTATTTGCTGAATGCATGAATCTGCTTTGTGGTAATCTTGATTAATTAAGTGTTGTAAGCACAAATCAAGGCTTTGCCCTCTGGCAACCGATAAGTGTATTACAAGGGTGATAATACACAAAGCTATTTTTTTAAAATTGATATTCACACGGATTTTATTTAGCAGGGTCATCATTTCTTTAAGTTTCATTAGGACTTAAAGGGAAGGTGGATTGAATCTCTACCCAAATAAAAGTAATAAAAAAGGCTACATCTTTTAGAGGTAGCCTTTGATATATTAAAAATCTGGATTTCTATTTATTCTGCAGCAGGTTGATCAATCTCATTATCAACAAGTATACGTCCGCAATATTCACAAACGATCACTTTTTTATGAGATTTGATATCTAACTGTCTCTGTGGTGGAATTTTGTTAAAACATCCTCCACAAGCATCACGCTCTACTGTAACAACAGCTAACCCATTGATAGCATTTGATCTTATTCTTTTAAATGCAGTTAAAAGACGTTCGTCGATGGTGCTTTCGATTTGTTCGATTTTTGATACCATCTTTTCTTCATCAACCTGAGTTTCATTTACGATATCGGTAAGCTCTTTCTTTTTAGCATCTAAGTCAGCTTTTCTATCTTCTAATAGTTGTTTTGAAGAGTCGATCACTTCTTGCTTATTGCTTAACTCAATAGCAAATTCTTTAATTCTCTTTTCACACAACTCCATCTCTAACTTCTGAAATTCAATTTCTTTAGAAAGAGAATCAAATTCGCGGTTGTTGCGAACGTTCATCTGTTGTGCTTCATATTTTTTTATTAAAACACCCGATTCTTTAATCTCGTTCTTTTTTGCACTGATGGAATCGTTTAATGCTTTAATTTCAGTTTCGTAATTGGAAATACGTGTCTCTAAACCTTCAATTTCGTCTTCCAAATCCTGCACTTCAAGTGGTAACTCACCTCTAAGTGTTCTGATTTTATCTACTTCAGTTGCCACTTTTTGTAAGTCGTATAATGCCTTTAACTTTTCTTCAACGGGCATCTCAGCTTTTTGATTTGTTTTTGCCATTCTGCTACAAATATTTAATAGGATTTGTATTTACTTTCGATAAACGAATCGCAAAATTAGGTATTTTTTTTGTAAGTATCTCAAAAAAAACTTCTTTAGTAAATTGTTCGCTTTCAAAATGACCAATATCTGCGATTATAATTTCATTTTCAGCATCAAAAAACTGATGATATTTAAAGTCTCCACTTATAAATATATCAGCTTGTGCGGCTTTTGCTTTATTTAATAAAAAGCTACCGGCTCCACCACATACAGCTACTTTTTTTATGGCTTTGTTTTTTAACGGTGTATATTTTATAGTGCCGCAATTGAATATTTCTTTTATTCGGTGAAGAAAAGTCATTTCATCTTCCGGATCTTTTAGTTCTCCCACCATGCCGGATCCTGTTGAATCCCAGCTATTCTCTAGAGGGTATATGTCGTAAGCAACTTCTTCGTATGGATGTGCTTTTAATAAAGCAGAAATTATTCTTCCTTTTAAATAAGATGGAAATATGGTTTCAACCCTGATTTCATTCTCAGTATGTAGCTCGCCTGGTTGACCAACAAAAGGATTAGTATCTTCATTTCCCCTGAAGGTACCTTCTCCGTTTATATTAAAACTACATGAGTCGTAGTTTCCTATCTGTCCGGCTCCTGCATTAAATATTGCAGTGCGAACCTCGGGAGCTTGTTTTGTGGGTACAAAAGTAACCAGCTTCAGAAGGTCTCCTTTTTTAGGAGATAGAATCTTACAATCGGTTAATCCGATTTTTTCGCATATTTTGCCGTTTACACCATTTAAAACACTATCGGCATTGGTGTGGCATGCATATATCCCTATGTCGTTCTTAATCGCTTTTATGGTGCATCGCTCAACGTAATTAGTGCCGTTGAGTCGTTTAATGCCTCCCATAATAATGGGATGATGTGCAATAATTAGATTATAGCCTGATGATATGGCCTCATCAATAACTTCTTCTGTAACATCAAGAGTAATGAGTATGCCTTTTACTTCATCATTTTTTTGACCAATTATAAGACCTGCATTATCGTAACTTTCTTGTAAAGATGGTGGAGCAAACTCTTCCAGTATTTGTACTACTTGTTGTATTCTCATTAAAAATAAAGTGTATGGTAATTTTTATGCTTTCAATTTAGTTATGGTAAGGAGCTGTTTTTATAGGTTTTCTTTCATATCAAGCAATATCGACTTAATATCTTTGAGTTTTGATACTACTTCAAAGTTGTTTATTGTATCTTCTCTGTTTTCTTCCATCTTTTTTTGAGCTCCTTTTAATGTCATGCCCTTTTCTTTAACCAAATGAAAAATCAGGTGAAAATTTTCAACATCAGCAGGAGTAAAAAGGCGATTCCCTTTTTTATTTTTATTGGGCTTGATGATGTCGAACTCTTTTTCCCAAAATCGAATTAATGAGGTATTTACGTTAAACATATCAGCTACTTCACCAATGGTATAATATAATTTTTCAATTTTTGGTTCTTTGTAAGACATAGTAATTAATTTTTGAGTATACAATATTAGCTTATTTGTTTTAAAAGTCAATAAATAGTGTCAGCAAGAAAACTCCATTTTTTCCCCGAAATAATCGGGGCAGGCTGTTACTCATGCTATCAGAATGATCATTTACGACAATAAACTCACTTTTTTCGGGCTTTGGAGGCCTCAATAATGAAGCTTTCTTATCTGCCACTTGAGCTTTCTAGCAAGTATTATATAGGCGTGATTATAAGTGGTTAGGAGACCTTTAGTTTTCCCGGAAAATAACAATATCAGTTTTTACCATCATGTTTAAAAAAATGATGTTTTCTGTAAAAATTGTATGTTGAAATATGCGATTGTTTGCTTAATTTTGAAGGATTTATTAATTAGTTTTGGGTAATACCGATTAAAATTCAAAATGCTACTTCTGCTTCACTTCGTTCCTGAAGTTGTTTGAATTTAACTCGGCATTATACCGGCGCATTTATAGTTTTAATTGGTATAATATGAAGAGTTTAGTAGTATTAATGATTGCAGGTTGGATTGGAGTTATGGCAATGGGGCAGTCGGTTTCTGACGAACTGGTGTCGTTTATTGGTGTTGGTGACATGATGTTTGGCACAGCTTTCCCCGATAAAAAATATCTTCCGCCCAATAATGATCCATTACCCTATATATCAGAAGCAATTCCATATTTAAAAAGTGCAGATGTAACTTTCGGTAACCTGGAAGGATGTTTGCTGGATGAAGGACCTGTTTTTAAATCGTGCAAGGATATCACTAAATGTTACGCTTTTAGAATGCCTGAGCGTTTTGCTGCTATATTAAATGAAGCCGGTTTTGATGTTTTAAATCTGGCCAATAATCATATTAGAGACTTTGGACCGGCAGGACTACAGACGACACGTTATCACCTTGATCAGTTACAAATTCCCTGGGGGGGATTACTGGATAAACCAACAGACTCGCTGAATGCTAAAGGATTGAAGGTTGGTTTTGCCGGATTTTCACCCAACACAGGAACAGTTGATATTAATGACATAGATAATGCTGTTAGAATTGTTACTCAGCTAAAAAGTACCTGTGATATTGTAATAGTATCATTTCATGGTGGAGCAGAAGGAGCAAAACATCAGCATGTGACACGTAAGTCTGAAATATTTTATGGAGAAAACAGGAGTAATGTATATGAATTTGCTCATGCCATGATTGACGCAGGTGCTGATATTATATTTGGTCATGGACCTCATGTTACACGTGCTATTGAAGTGTATAAAAAACGATTTATTGCCTATAGTTTAGGTAATTTTGCCACCTATTCACGATTTAACTTATCTGGTCCCAATGCATTAACACCTATTATAAAAGTGTATACGAATAAAGAAGGTGAATTTGTAAAAGGTGAAATAATTCCTTTTAAACAGGTTAAAAATGTGGCACTAATGTACGATAATAGTAATGCCGTCATTCATAAAATTAAAGACCTGACACTTCTTGATTTCCCTGAATTAAGAGATCGGTTAATTATCGAGTCAGATGGTAAATTCAGTATGCCATTTGAAACTAAAATGAAGCCCCGTGGACTTGATTTTTCTTTAGAAAAACATAGTATTAAGATTCCTGAAACTCTTGAATAGATTCTCAGAAGTCAGATTAAATCAATTTCCATTAAAGCTGATAGATCCTTTGTTTTCCTGATCGGGATCATAGGCATATATTTCACGTAATATTTTTGCGTACCTGGCATATAAAATTCTTCGTTTTAATTTTAAGGTAGGAGATAATTCACCAGAAGCAGAGGTCCATGGCTCACATACAATTCTGAATCGTTTGATCTGTTCGTGCTGACCAATTAGGTTATTGGTTTTGGCAACTTCTTTTTGGATTACTTTAAGAACCTGTTTGTCTTGAACCAATTCCTTATTATCTCTGAAATGAATTTTATGATCATGAGCCCACATATGCAGATAATCAAAATTTGGAGAGATTAAAGCAGATGCAAATTTTTCACTTTCGCCAACAACCATGGCCTGTTCAATAAATATAGATTCTTTAAGCATATTTTCAATCGCCTGTGGGGCAATGTATTTCCCACTTGAGGTCTTAAACATTTCTTTTTTTCGATCAGTAATTTTTAAAAATTTACCATTCACTAATTCACCTATATCGCCGGTATGAAACCAACCCTCATCATCCATAACTTCTTTTGTTAATTCAGGTTGTTTAAAGTAACCCTTCATCACGTTAGGGCCTTTAACTAATATTTCACCATCTTCATCAATCTTAACAGTAACATTATTTAATATAGGTCCAACAGTTCCTATCATTACATTACCTGCTTTACTATGGTAGTTGGTGGCAATTACCGGGGAGGTTTCAGTTAGTCCGTAACCTTCCATTAAAGCAATGTCGGCAGCAAAAAATAGTCTGCTTAAACGAGGCTGTAAGGCAGCACCCCCTGAAATAATAAAATCCAACTGGCCTCCAAATGTTTTTTGCCATTGACTAAAAACGAGTTTTCTGGCCATCTTTAATTTTAATTGATACAGATAACGATGTTTATTTTCTGTGCAATATCTTTCACCTAATCGCATAGCCCAAAAGAAAATGGCTTTTTTTGCTCCCGTAAGATCTTCTCCTTTAGATACAATACGGTCGTAAATACGCTCAATCACTCTGGGAACCGTAGCAAAAGCATTGGCTTTTATTTCAATTAAATCAGATGCTATTGAACCCAGGTTTTCTGAGTAATATATGCTGCATTCTTTGGCCTGAAACAGGTAGTTTGCCAGGCGCTCATATACATGACAAAGAGGAAGAAAGCTTAATATTCGTTTTTTACTGTTAAGCTCAAAATAGTCCCATACACCTGCTACATTACTTAAAAAATTCTCATGAGTTAACATAACACCTTTGGGTAATCCTGTAGTTCCTGATGTATAAATAATTGAGGCCACATCGTTTGATTCAACCTCACTTTTAATACTCTTAAACCGTGCATTTAATTTTACTTTGTTGTCCTCCCCTTGTTGACATACCATATCCCATTTTTCAGATCCATCAACTTTATTAAAGGTAAGCACATTGCCAATTTGATTAATTTTTTCTGTCAGAGGTTTGATTCTGTTATAAAGGCCAGAGTCGGAAACAATCACCATCTTAGCATCAGAATGAGTGAAAATATGAGTAAACTCTTCATCACTTATGGTTGGATATACAGGTACATGAATTACGCCAATCATAGCCATGCCCATATCTACAAAATTCCATTCCGGTCGGTTATTGGACACTGTGGCAATTTTATCGCCCTTTTCAAATCCCATACTGAGTAATCCTAAAGCAAAGTTTTTAGCATTCTCATAATATTCGTTTACACTGAATTTAACCCAACTTCCATTTTTTTTAGCACAAAGAATATCCTGTTTGTTGCTATTCTCTTTTAAGTGCTTTAAAATATCAAACGTTCTCTCAAATTTCATCGTATCAAATTTTCCAAATCCGCGCAATTTAATACTTTCTTAATATAAAACTTGTGAATCCTATGGTCAAAATTACAATACTATTATACTGTTAGTTAAAATTAATAAGTATATGTGTGATGTAAGGTGTTGATTTTGTTGTTGTTATTTATAGTAGATTATGAGGAATTTTGTTTAGGTATAAGTCGTATTTATTGGTTCTGTGGTGATAAAAAGGGGAGAGGAACTTTAAAATAGTAAGTGATTAAAGAATTTAGCCGGATATTTCTGCTAACAAGTGCCTGTTCATAAAGTCATGTGTTTGGTGTATAAAGTTAAATACAAGGTGTGTGAAAAATTCAAACCGCAGTATACCAGCGTATATGAGGATCTGGATTTTGAGCAACAACGCAGTACCTGGACTTTATAGACGAACATTAGAGAAGAATAGGTCAGGAAGAAATAATTAGATGCAGATTAAGCCATTTTCCTGATCAAATTGTTATCATTACTAAATGATTATATTTGTTCGTTGATGATACATGGAATTTAAATAGAATAAGCTATGGGAAAGATTTTACTACTATTCGTGTTTTGGGTAAGCTTTTTTCAAACTTCCTTTTCGCAAGATACAACAACCGTATCCTTTGTATTTATGGGAGATATTATGGGGCATGATACTCAAATTAACAGTGCTTATAATTCAAGTACCGGAGAATATGAATATGATAATTGCTTTAAATATGTAAGTAATATTTTTGAAGATGCTGATTTTGCGGTTGCAAATCTTGAAGTTAGTCTGGCAGGTTCTCCATATAAAGGATATCCTCAGTTTAGTTCTCCTGATAATTTGGCTGTGGCCTTAAAAGAGGCAGGAGTGGATGCTTTGGTTACTGCCAATAATCATTGTATCGACAGAAGGAAACAAGGATTAGAGCGTACCATTGATGTATTGGATAGTTTAAAAATTCCGCATACCGGTACATTCAGAAATGCAATTGAGAAAGAAAAAAACAATGCATTACTACTGGAAAAAAATGGTGTTAAAGTAGCCATTATCAATTATACTTATGGAACAAATGGGATACCTGTAACAGCACCTAATGTTGTAAATTTTATTGATGATGAGGTAATTGTAAATGATATAAAACGCGCGAAAGCTTTAATGCCGGATAAGATTATTGCATTTGTGCATTGGGGTTTAGAGTATCAAACCACGCAAAACAAGGAGCAGGAAAGGATCAATTCACTATTTAAAGATAATGGAGTTGATGTGGTAATAGGTTCACATCCACACGTTTTGCAACCTATATATTTTGATCAGGATCATTTTGTTGTCTTCTCTTTGGGTAATTTTATCTCAAACCAAAGGACAGCCCCAAGGGATGGAGGTGTTATGGTGCGTATAGAACTTTCCAAATCAGGAAAACAAACCATTGTAAGTAATGCCGGATATTATCTTACTTGGGTTTATACTCCGGTGATTAATAACAAAAAGGAATTTTACGTTTTGCCGGTTACGCCATTTGAGGAGGACAGACTTTTTATGACCAGTAAATCCAATGCAAGATTAAAAGAGTACGGAAAAGAAGCCCGTGAAATCTTTAAGTATAATAGAAATATTAAGGAGTATTTTTTTAATAAAGATCTACCTGGATGGATAAAAAAATGATGTGATTAGGAAGGGTTTAAGAACAAGCAAGAATCTTTACGCCATGAATCTAATCACATCAAATAAAATAATTTAGAGAAATTTAAAATGTCGAAATTTCAATACTGGTAATATTTTGGTATTCTGTTTATTTAGTGAAATACTAATATCGCCACTATAACAACAGCAATACTTATTATAAGGTTCACTAATTGTAATATATTTACTTTCTGAAAGTCTCCTGATTGTTGAGATTTTTTTGCTTTTTTAGCTTTAATACTAAGTAATACCAATACTATTAATAGTACAAACACAAAAGCTAGTTTGGTAACTAATAAGGGCTTTTCTCCTAATAACGACCAGTATGGAGTCATTAAATAGCCTCCTGAAATAATTAATAACGTTAATCCTGTTTTTCCCAGATAATTTAATGATAGAAGTGCCGAGTCAAATTTGTTTTTAATTTCTTCATTCCATTTACCTGTAACCTTATTCAGCATAAAAAAGGAGAAGGAAGATCCGACAAAAATGGCAACGGACAAAATATGAACAATAAGCATTATATCTCTCATGTCTTTTTTTTAGTTATGCTAATGAAACTCTGAATTATTGTTTTTGTTTAATGTAGAGCTCAGAAAATCGATTTCTTTAACAAATTTCTTGTATATCAGACTTTAATGCGTTGTAATTGCTTCGTATCCATATGCTGTATAATAGCTTTAAAAACTTATTTGTGATTATGAAATTCTAAAATCTTTAGTGTTCTTTGTATTCAGAAAAGTAAACAATATGCTAGATTTTAAAATTGACGAAATTAAGTGTACTCAATGTGGACTTTGTTCTCAGGAATGTCCTACATTGATTATCAACGGAAAGAAAGGGATTCCTGAAATAAAAGACGGAAAGGAACCGAATTGTATTAAATGTCAGCACTGTTTGGCAGTCTGTCCTGCAGGGGCATTGTCTATTTTTGGTAAAAATCCTGATGATAGCGAGCTGGTTAAAGGTGAAATGCCTGATCCTGAATCAATGGGCAGACTCATGAAAACCCGTAGATCTACGCGGAAATTTGCAAAGGAAGAGTTAGATCAGGACTTGATTCAAAAGCTACTGGAAACAGCTGCCTATGCACCAACAGGTCATAATAAGAACTCTGTATTGTTTTCAATCACTCAAACCAAAGAGGAGCTGAGTAAGGTACGAAATCTGGTTTACGATGGTATTAAAAAAGCCAAGGAAGAAGGTACGCTTTTACCTCATTTGAGTTATATGGCTAACCTACAGCAAATATGGGAAAGTAAGGGGGTGGATATATTATTTCGTAATGCTCCTCATTTGATTATAGCTACCGCCCCCCAAAAAATATCGTCACCTGAAGCGGATAGTCACATCTCGCTGAGTTATTTTGAATTATTGGCCAATTCGTACGGTATTGGTACGCTATGGAATGGAATGGTGAAATGGGTACTTGAAGATATTGCTCCGGATATCAAAACTCAAATTGGCATACCTGAGGACCATGTAATGGGATTTGTGATGATTTTTGGAAAACCTGCAGTCAAATATGCCCGGTCAATACAAAGTGATGGGTTGAGAGTAAACAAAATAAGCTTATCCTAAGTATAGCTCATAATGTATGTTAAAGAATAACAGGCTGCAAAGATTTAGATTTTTGCAGCCTGTTAAAAATATTTATAAACAATAAAAAGGCCGCTTATTTGCCTGGATCAATTTCAAAAAGAAGTTGATCCTTCATTACGGTTTCATCAGATTTAGCATTTAAACTCTTGATGGTGCCGTTAATAGGGCTGATTATTTCATTCTGCATTTTCATAGCCTCCAGAATCATAACAGGTTCACCCTTGTGTACATCTTGTCCTTCAGACATTAATACAGCAACAATTTCACCGGGAAGTGGGGCATTTACTTTCTCAACTTTTTTGCCGGAGTTTTTTGATAATCTTTTTTTCCGTTTGCTTGCTATTTCTGTTTCAATTGTAAAATGATAAGTATTACCATTGATCATCACAGAACATTCATTTTGTTTGAGGCTTACAATTTCACCGATGTGCGATCTGTTACCACATTTTACCACATACTCGTCATTTTCAATATTGTCAATAGAAATGTCTGTTTTGCGGTTGTTTATCTTATAAATATCATTGTCCTTAACTTGCACAGTTACCTTTTTTTCGCCCGTAAGGATGTATTTTTTTGTTGACTGTAGTAGTTTCATTTTTAGCCTTTTATTTTTTTACTCATTGCCCACACCGAAACCGGTTTGTCACCTAATTCATCAGAATTAATTTTGTCTTGCTCCGTTAAATATGCTTTCATAGCAAGGGCAGCGGCAGCAATCAGTTCATTATCTTCTTGATAATAGCTTTGTTCCAGATCTGTTTCAATAAATGAAGTGGTGTATTTACCTTTAACAAAGGACGACGTTTGCATTACTTGTTTAAAAAATGGCAATGTTGTTTTTACACCTTTGATAGTGGTGTTTTCTAATACATTGCGACAGTTTTTTATGGCCTCATTTCTGGTTTTTCCTGTAATAATCAGCTTGGCAACCAATGAATCAAAACTAGAAATAACAACCTTACCGGCCTTGTAACCTGAATCGCACCTTAAATACTTTTTCTCAGGAATTTCCATTTGTTCAATTAAACCGGTTGAAGGGGCAAATCCTGATTGAACATCCTCCGCATTCACGCGAAGCTCAATTGCCCATCCATTAATTCTGATATCTTCTTGCTTGAGACTTAATTCTTCATCCTGAGCAACTCTGATTTGCTGTTCAATGATATCAACGCCTGTTATTTCTTCAGTAATAGGGTGTTCTACCTGAACACGGGTATTCATCTCCATAAAATAATGGTTCAGATTGTCATCCAATAGAAACTCAACCGTTCCGGCACTATAGTATTTCGTGGCTTTACATATTGTTACTGCATCGGCACCAATCTTTGTCCTTAGTTCATCGGTCAAAGCTGCAGAAGGAGCTTCTTCCAGCAGTTTCTGGTGTTTGCGTTGGATACTACATTCGCGCTCGAATAAGTGAATGATATTACCATGTTTATCTGCCAGTACCTGAAATTCAACGTGACGTGGATTTTCAACGTATTTTTCAATTAACATGGAGTCGTTATCGAAAAGAGATTTCGCCTCGTTGGTGGCCAGTTTAAACATCAGTGGAAGTTCTTTTTTATGACGCACAACGCGCATACCTTTTCCACCACCGCCGGCAACAGCTTTCAGGATAATCGGATAACCGATATTGATGGCGGTTTCTTCAGCTTCTTCCAAAGATGTAATAACACCTTTGCTACCTTGCAATACCGGAATCTTATTTTTAAGAGCCATATCACGAGCCATACCTTTGTTACCCATTTGGTTGATGGCTTTTGATGAAGGTCCTATAAAAATGATGTTATTACGTTCGCATTCACGAGGCAAAAACGGGTTTTCGGATAAGAAGCCATACCCGGGGTGGATGGCGTCAATCTTATATTCTAATGCTGTTTCAATTAACTTATCAATGTTGGTGTAAACATTGATAAATGAATTGTCCGAAACATCAATAACCTCATCTGCATGATTCAGGTGTAATGCATTAGGTTCGTGGTGCGATAAAAACATGTAAGTTTTAATACCCATCTTCTTTGCTGTTTTGGCAATTCGGATGGCAATCTCTCCACGGTTAGCAATTAAAATTGAGTTAATTTTCATATCTATTAGTCGTTTCGTATAACAGAACCCGGAATAACTACAAAAAACTTAATTACGCATTGTAAATGTTATTTACTATTCTCGATTCTGAATACTTAATACTCTTAAAATTATAATGGCATGTTGCCATGCTTCCTTGTAGGATTTTGCTCTACTTTATTTTCCAATAAGGCAAAGGCATTTATAATTACTTCGCGTGTTTCGGAAGGATCTATAACTTCATCAATATATCCTTTTTCGTCCGCCACATATGGATTTGCAACATTTTCCTTATAGTCAGCAATAAGCTTTCGCTTTAGCTCTTCAGGATTTTCAGCATCCAATAATTCTTTCCGATTTAATATTTTAACGGCTCCTTCAGGTCCCATTACAGCAACTTCCGCCGTTGGCCAGGCAAAATTAAAGTCGCCTCCCATATTTTTACTGTTCATTACAATGTAAGCACCTCCATAGGCTTTGCGAAGAATGACAGTAATTTTAGGAACAGTGGCTTCTGCAAACGCATAAAGTAATTTTGCTCCATGCATTATTATTGCATTTTGCTCCTGACTTTTACCAGGCATAAAACCGGGTACGTCTTCCAAAACAAGAACAGGGATATTGAATGAGTCGCAAAAACGAACAAATCGAGCTGCCTTTTTTGAGGCATTGATATCTAGTGTACCAGCCATAACTTTGGGTTGATTGGCCACAATTCCAATTACCTGATTATCTAACCGGGCAAATCCAATAACAATGTTTTGTGCATGATTTTCCGCAACTTCGTAAAAAGAGTCTTTATCAACAATTAAACGAATTACATCTACTACATCGTATGGTTTATTAGGATCATCAGGTAATAATAGAGAAAGTTTCTCATTTTTTCCGGGAGCAATATCATCCTTTAAAGTCACTGGAGGGTGTTCAACATTATTGGAAGGGAGATAGCTTAGTAATTTTTTAACTCCCATAAGTGTATGTTCCTCATCATTAAAAATCATATCAGCAACACCGCTTTGTGTCGCGTGCACTTCTGCACCACCCAGCTCTTCAAAAGTAGTATCCTCATTTAATACTTCTTTTACAACTTCAGGTCCGGTAACAAACATGTAGGAGGTATCTTTTGTCATAAACCTAAAATCTGTTAAGGCGGGAGAATAAACAGCACCTCCTGCAGCAGGTCCAAGGATTACAGATATTTGAGGAATAACACCACTACTTTTTACATTATGCATAAAAATTCCCGCATATCCAGCCAGACTGGCAACGCCTTCTTGTATACGAGCTCCTCCTGAGTCAATCAAACCAATGATCGGATGTCCCATTTTCAGAGACATATCCTGTACTTTCTGAATCTTACGAGCGTGAATAAGCCCTAATGATCCTCCCATGAAATTAAAATCCTGAGCATATACAAAAACTTTTCTCCCGTTTATTGTTCCATAACCAACAATAACCCCATCTCCAAATAATTTTTCATCTTGTCTTCCCAGTGGTTTTACAAAAGCATCAATCTCTCTGAAACTATCTTTGTCCATTAAAAAGTCAATGCGTTCTCTTGCGGTAAGTTTACCTTTGGCATGTTGCTTGCTATAATAATTTTCATCGTACTGAGAAAGCAGTCTGTCGTTTCTTTCATGAAACCTTTTAAATGGGATCCTATTGTCCTTCATATGATTATAATTACTTTCTTTTAATTTGAATCCACATCTTAAATAGTTATTATGGTGGATCTTACTACTATTTTATTATTAAAATCTGATAGTATTTAATCTATACTATTAGACTGAAATTATTTTAGTGTTTTAAATGTGATACACGTTGTTGGTTGGTATAGATGTTATAATTATTCGTTATAAACTTAATTTTTCAGAATATTAAGATACAAATTTATGCCCAATCTATGTTTAACATTTGTTTGTTGCTAATTGTTTAGTTGTTCAACCCGGATTATGTATTAGAATTTAATGATGATCATTGAAGGTTCGATAGAACAAGGATTCACAAAAACGAGGTATTGAGCAGCTATGTTGATTTCAGGTATAGTAACCAAGAGCTTTGTTCTGAAGCAAATTCAATGAGTTATCAATTTTCAAATGCATATTCAGGCTTAAACGATTCTGTGTTTTAAAACACAAAAAAAGTAAAAATTTAGCGTTTAATTGCTGAATAACATGTTTTATAGCACAAAACAACAATTCGAACATATTGTTCAAATATACATATGATTGAGATGGAGTGTCTTGGGGCGCCATTGGCAACGTAATGTTTTTTTGAAATAAAAAATGGGGAGTAGTTATTTTTTCTAATGCATATTGCGTGTTTATCTAATCAGAGATATGTGTTGTGGGCATTAATTTATCCTGTTTTGATAAATGATTTCCGATAGTTAATTTGTAAAATAATCATGATTGCCTATCAAAAGAAGATAAGCAATCATGAAAAAAGACTATATATTAAATGCAGCCTGTGTTCGATAAAATTTATGCATTCAGTTTTTTATGCAAAGCATAAGCGGTCTGATTCCAAAGTTTATGTCGGACTCAGTCCCCCAAAAAAGCCGTTTTTTCCATTTAAGGGAGTACATAAAATAGCAACTGGAGATTCAGTACTATGATATGTTTGAATCTAAGGTTGGTTAATAGCTATCTCTAGCTGTTTCACTATGTAAAGCGGCATCAAGTCCTATTTATTCATCTTCAGCAGATATTTTAACAGGAGTTACCATATTAATGATGTATAGCATTCCATAGGTAAAGCCAAATGCATATAGTGATGAAAAGACAATGGCTACAATTTGTTTGAAGAAAATACTAACCTGATAATTGTGTGATGTAGTTGATTATATTTATATTATCTTCCGTTGGTTATTTGTAAAACTCTTTTTCAGTATGGATTTACTTGTGTATTGAGGAAGAATTTTAATAAACATTAAGGAATGGAGAATCAAAAATATAATAGCATGAATTTAAATTTAGCAGTACTAATTGATGGAGATAATATTCCTTCGGCTCACGTTAAAGAAATGATGGAAGAAATTGCCAAATATGGAAACCCAACTATAAAGAGGATATATGGTGACTGGACAAAACCTAATTTGTCGAAATGGAAAAACATGCTTTTAGAGAATGCCATAACACCGGTTCAACAATATGCTTATACAACAGGCAAAAATGCAACAGATTCAGCTATGATTATTGATGCAATGGATATTCTTTATTCAGGAAAGGTGAACGGTTTTTGTCTTGTGTCAAGCGACAGTGATTTTACCCGTCTGGCCACCCGGTTGAGAGAGGCCGGTATGCAGGTAATAGGCATTGGAGAAAAGAAGACTCCAAATCCATTTATTGTAGCATGCGATAAATTTATTTACATTGAGATATTAAAATCTAAATCGAAGGAAAAGGAAGAAATAGAGGATGAGAAAGATAGTGCTAAAGAATCGTTTGATAAAATAACCGGTAGAGATATAAAATTAATAGCTTCAACAATTAATGACTTGTCTGATGATGAGGGCTGGTCGTTTTTAGGTGATGTAGGAAGTCTTTTACAGAAGAAGCGACCTAATTTTGACCCTCGAAACTATGGTTTCCAGAAACTGACTCCTTTGATTAATTCCATTGATCAATTTGAAATAGAACAGAGAGTAAATCCTAATGGTAAAAACAAATTAATTTTTGTTCGGAATATCGTTAAAAAGACAGGGCGGGGTAACAAGGTAAAAAAAGGCTAAAGAGTTATCAGATATTTTCAAGAAATGTATATTTGACTTTTACATGTGTATAAATAGTGTTCGTCTATAAAGTCCAATTACTGCATTGTTGCTCAGAATCCAAATCCTTATATACGATAGTATACTGTGGTTTGAATTTTTTACACGCCTTGTATTTAATCTTTATATTCCAAACACTCGGATTTATGGATAGTCACTGAATAAAATTATAGATATTACTAAATGAAAATCATTAAACTATTTTTAATAACAAGTATGGTTACCCTTATTTTTGCTGTACTTGCTATTTCAATCATTAATAAAACTGTAGAAGATAAAGCAGATGGTCATATTTTTAATACCATAGAACATATTCCACATAATAAAGTCGGATTATTATTGGGCACAGGGAAATATCTAAGTAACGGGCATATTAATTTGTACTATAAATATAGAATTGAAGCCGCAGCTTCCCTTTATGCATCTGGAAAAATTGAATATATATTAGTAAGTGGAGATAACTCCTCAAAAGCATATGATGAACCGACTACAATTAAAAATGATCTGATAATTAAAGGGATTCCAAGTGATAAAATATATCTTGATTATGCTGGTTTTAGAACCTTAGATTCTGTTGTACGTTGCAAACACATATTCGGACAAGATAAAATCACCATCATCTCTCAACAATTTCATAATGAACGAGCGTTATACATCGCACAAGCAAATGGAATTTATGCTGTGGCATATAATGCCAGGGGAGTTTCGGTACGTTATGGTTTTAAAACGCAGTTGAGGGAGAAACTAGCCAGGGTAAAAATGATTATAGATTTGACTTTCGGAATTGAGCCGCATTTTTTAGGAAATCAAATAGAGATTAAGTAAATATCAGTTGTGAGTAAATTAATGAATTTAAATGACTTAATGATGTTAAGTAGATGGAGAGTGTTTGTTATCATTTTTCCATCTGTCTCTTTAAATACCCTGATTAGATCATGGAATATTGAAGGATGGGAATATGAAATGAATGTATTATCTGTATTGGTTGCGATTATTGGTTTGATCATTTTGTTTAGTTGGATTTCAGCGATTGGCATTTTCCTTTCAGCGATTAGTGAAAATCCATACCGCCCCAATAAATATTTATTAACCTGAGTTCGATTAAAATTAGCGAGCTCAAAATTCAGTAAATGATTGATTTACAATATAAATTTTTGAGACATAGCGAGCTATGGTGGTAAAATTTAGAGCCGTAAATCGATTATTTACAGAAAAGCTATGAATGTCACTTGTAAATACCGATTTTCTGCGTCATATTTGCTTACCATAGCCCGCTATGCTTTCGCAAACATTCCTTAAAACTCAATATCTATAAGCGATTTGAGCCATTAATTTTATATCGAACTCAGGTTATTAATAATAGCTGCATTTTTAAGTTTATTCTATTTATTCACCAGAACGGCAAAGTCTTTAAAGTCGATTGAACTTGGAGAGGAGGCTGTTTTTAGTGATTATATACTAGATTCTTTTTTGTTATTTATGTGGCCTGTAGGTTTATGGTTTATTCAACCCAGGTTAAATGTTATATACAAAGTTAAATTAAGTGTTAGTAATAATTGAGGAAAATAATAGGTAATGTCTTATTTACATTAGGTGGTAAAAATAGTATATTAAGTATCGGTTATCATGTTTACAATTTGAAATCGAGAGTTATCAGATTACTTTACCTCAGGATAAAAATTTCCATCAATTTTTTTTTGTATTAAATCAAATGAATAATGAAATTCAGAGTGGCACGTCATACCAATAAGTTAGAAGCAATTGCTTTATTTTACACTAAGGTGTTGGGGCTTGAATTACTAGGATCATTTAAAGATCATAGTGGTTATGATGGAATTTTTGTGGGTAAGGCCGGGTTAGACTGGCATATGGAGTTTACAACTTCAGCTGAGCAGGTAAATCATCAGTTTGACAGAGATGATATTCTGGTATTTTATCCTCAGGATATGACTGAGTATAGGTTCATTATTTCAAACCTGAAAAAACATAACATTCAAATAATTCGCCCAAAAAATCCATATTGGGAAAAGAATGGAGTAATGATTAGTGATCCGGATGGTTATGCAATTGTAATTAGTAAATTGAATGATAAAAAAGAATAGTTTTTTTGCAAATAACTCATTGTTATGCACCCCATATTCTCAGTAGAAATTTATGGTATTAATCATTTCCTTCGAGTTTATTATTTATCATCTTTAGCTTTGATATAAAAATATACACATGCACGAATTATTTACCTTTGGATTGCTTTCATTCACTTCCTTTTTTACATTGATTAATCCTTTAGGATCAATGCCGGTTTTTATGACCATGACTGCAGAATTAGAACAGGAACATAGAGTAAAAACAGCTCAAAAGGCTATTATTGTGTCGTTTTTAACCATTCTGATTTTTGCATTCTCAGGTCAATTACTATTTAATTTTTTTTGTATTTCGGTAAATAGCTTTCGTATTGTAGGCGGAGTCATCTTTTTTATTATGGGAATGGATATGCTGCAAGCCAGAATCGGGAGGGTGAGAATCAAAGATTCAGAAATTAAAACCTATGTTAATGATATTTCGATTACTCCATTAGCTATACCAATGATTTGTGGTCCGGGTGCTATAACAAATGCGATTGTACTCATGGAAGATGCTACATCAGTTGGTTTAAAAGTAGTATTAATTTTCTCCTTAGTTCTGGTGATGTTAATATCCTATCTTATTTACTATAGTTCTTCCCGGATAATTAAATTTTTAGGAGAAACAGGAAATAATGTGATGATGAGGTTAATGGGGTTAATTGTTATGGTGATTGCTGTCGAATTCTTTTTTAGTGGACTGAAGCCAATTATTTTAGATATGATGCAATAGATGCAACAGGTTGCTTGTGATTAATAAATCTCCAATGTCAGGTTCTTGAATAATTTCAAAAATATTTTCCGGATTTTATGGAATACAAATCGTAAATACATCCTAAAAGAAAAACAAATAATATGAGAACATTACACATTTTAATTTTCAGCTTAATCTGGGCATCAGCTTTTGCGCAGGAACCAACAGAACAAGAAATAGAATCATCAGTGAATGAAGTAACTGTTTTTCTTGATGGAGCTCAGGTGGTTCGAACAAAATCTGTGGATCTGGCAAAAGGGAAAACTATTCTTAAATTCGTTAATTTATCGCCCTTTATTGATGCCAAAAGTATTCAGGCAAAGGCCAATGGTATGGTTACTATCTTATCCGTCAACCATCAGAAAAATTACTTGTCTCAGAACAAAAAGGATAAGAATATTGATGATCTGGAAGAAGCATTAGAGCTCGTTGAAGACAAAATTCAACTTGAAAACACTCACTTATCAATTATAAGTGAAGAACTGGAGTTTTTGCAGACCAACAGATATATTGGGGGTAAAAACGATCAGGTAAATATTACTAATTTAAAAGATGCTTCAGAATTTTATGGCAACAAGCTTACCGCATTAAAGCTCAAATCAATTGAGCGAAATAAAACAATCAAAGAATTAAATGCGGAAAAGAATAAATTACAAAATCAGATCAATACCTTATCCAGTAAAAAGGATTTTCCAACAGGTGAAATTTTGGTTAAAATTGATGCTGAAATCAATGGAAAATTCTCTATAGAACTATCATATCTTGTTGGGAATGCAGGTTGGTTTCCATCGTATGATATTCGGGCGAAAAATATTAATGAGCCGGTACAGTTGATTTATAAAGCAAATGTAAAGCAAGACACTAAGGTGGACTGGAAAAATGTAAAGCTTAAGTTTTCATCTTCAGAACCCAATGTTTCCGGAATTGCTCCTCAACTTAAAACTTACTTTTTGAACTACAATAGTTTTCCTCCGGTTTATAAATTGTCTAATAATAGTGTTAGTGGTAGGGTTATGGATTCAAAAGGAGAACCACTTATTGGTGTTATGGTCAGTATTCCAGGATCAACCATTGCAACAATAACTGATTTTGATGGGCATTATTCTATTACAGTTCCCAATAGTGCATCTCAAATTAGTTATTCTTTTATCGGTTTTAAACCAAAAACATTATCGATTTACGGATCAACAATGAACGTTGCATTGCAGGAAGAAGCTATGGCTTTGGATGAGGTTGTGGTTGTTGGTTACGGCACCCGTATGGAGGATGCTCTTCAGGGAAAAGTAGCTGGAGTATCTGTTGCCAATGATAAAATAAGAATCCGTGGTTCAAACAGTATGGCTATTCCTACTGCACAGGTTGAAAAACAAACGGCAGTTGATTTTGAAATAGATGTTCCTTATACTATAAATTCAGATAATAAGAATTATTCAGTAGATATGACAGTATATAATCTGCCTGCTTTTTATCAATATTATAGTGTTCCTAAAATTGATAAGGATGCATTTTTAATTGCCAATATTGTAGATTGGGAAAAATATAATTTATTGGAAGGGGAGGCGAACGTGTTTTTTGAAGAAACATATGTGGGTAAAACGTTATTGGATGTACGTTTTGCAAAAGATACGCTTGAAATTTCATTAGGTCGTGATAAAATGGTTGCTATAAACAGAGAGAAAATCAAAGACTATACATCCAGGCAGTTTATAGGCAGTAAAAAGGAAGAATCACGAGCGTGGAAAATTACAGTAAAGAATAACAAAAGTCAGGATATTAATATGATTATTCTAGATCAAATCCCAGTTTCAACCCAGGAAGATATAGAGGTGAATGAGGAACAAATATCAGGAGCTGAGAAGAACAATGATACAGGAGAGTTAAAATGGAAATTTAATTTACCCCCTGGTGATAAAGAGGAGATAGACCTAAAGTATTCGGTAAAGTATCCTAAAAATAGAAATTTGATTATAGAGTAAAAAAAAGGATGTAACTCAAAAAAAGCCTGCAAAATATTTTGCAGGCTTTGGTTTGTTGTTGTTTGTATAATATCAGCTCTTAGCTTAATTTATCTTCAATAAAAGCTTTGGCTCTTTGAATAGCTCTATCTAATCCTTGAAGATTTTTACCTCCTGCAGTAGCAAAAAATGGTTGGCCTCCGCCACCGCCTTGAATTTCTTTTGCACAATCACTAATTACTTCAACGGCGTTTACTTTGCCTGCTTTTGCAATTTCATCAGAGGTAACCACTGCAATTTGTGGTTTGCCTTTTACTTCAGCGCCAAGGATAGCAACAAATTCGGGTAATTCCTTCTTAATCTGAAATGCTAAATCCTTTAGCTTGTCACCTAAAACAGGTTGGATATTACCAATAATTATTTTTACACCATTAAATTCATACGCATCATCAAGCAAATCTCGTTTTTCAATATTTAAAAAGTTTTGCTTCATGGCATCTAATTCTTTACCTAATTGACTATTGTCTTTTATTAAGGCTTCTACATTTTTCTCCAGATTACCAGTAGATTTAAACATATCCTGAATACCCAATAATAAATTGTGTTGGTTCATGATTAACTCTTCTGCTTTTTCTCCGCTCACCGCTTCAATTCTTCTAATGCCTGCAGATATAGAGGCTTCGCTGATGATTTTGAAGAATCCTATTTCTCCCGTATGCTTAACATGCGTACCTCCACAAAGCTCAACGGAATCGCCAAATTTAATGGCGCGTACCAGGTCTCCATACTTTTCACCGAATAGCATCATTGCACCTATTTCTTTTGCCTTTGAAACCGGTAATTCACGCATTTCCTCAAGAGGGTAGTTGGCTCTGATTCGTCTATTAACAATTTTCTCCACCTGTTCAATTTCTTCACGAGTCATCTTTTGAAAATGAGCAAAATCAAATCTCAGATAATCCGTATGAACCAAAGAACCTTTTTGCTCTACATGAGTTCCTAAAACCTCTCTAAGTGCTTGATGAAGAAGATGTGTAGCAGTATGATTGTTTGCTGTTGACTGTCGCTTGTTTTTGTTTACAAAAGCCTTGAATTGAGCTTTTACATTGGAAGGAAGTTTTTTTACAATGTGAACAATAAGGTTATTTTCTTTCTTTGTATCAATAATCTCAATTTTCTCCTGTCCATTGCTAATGTATCCTGTATCACCAACTTGTCCACCACTCTCTGCATAAAATGGTGTGATATTGAATACCAGCTGGTATAAGGTCTTATTTTTAGCTGTGACTTTGCGATATTTAGTTATTTCGATCTCACTTTCAAGATAATCATAGCCGATAAATTCTTCAACATCATCTTGTAATAAAGTGATCCAGTCTTCAGTTTCAATGGATGTTGCGCTTCTGGCCCGCTGCTTTTGAGCTTCCATTTCCGACTCAAATTCTTTACGATTAACAACCAGGTTGTTTTCTTTTAAAATAAGTTCAGTCAGGTCTAAAGGAAATCCAAAGGTATCATATAATTCGAAAGCCACTTTGCCGTCTACAACATTATAATTTCCATCTTTTGTTGACTTAATAATTTTATCAAGCATGGAAATTCCTGTAGAAAGTGTACGTAAAAAAGAATCTTCCTCTTCTTTAATTACTTTAGTTATCAGTTCTTGCTGATCTGTTAATTCAACATAAGCATCGCCCATGGAATTAATTAAAGCAGGAAGGAGCTTATGCATAAAGGCTTGCCTTTGATTTAAAAATGTATAGCCATACCTGACTGCTCTTCGCAAAATTCTTCTGATTACATATCCGGCTTTGTTATTCGATGGTAATTGCCCGTCAGTAATGGAGAACGAAATAGTTCTGATATGGTCTGCAATAACTCGCATGGCAATATCTTTTTCTTCATCTTCTCCATATTTTGTTCCGGTAACTTTTGCAATTTCAGCTATAATAGGTGAAAAAACATCAGTATCATAATTCGATTTAGTTTGTTGTAAAACACGGCATAAGCGTTCGAACCCCATACCAGTATCTACATGTTTCTGAGGTAGTGCTTCCAGATCGCCATTTGCTTTGCGGTTATATTGAATAAATACAAGATTCCAGATTTCAATAACCTCAGGATGATCTTTGTTAACCAATTCAGAACCTGGTTTTTTTGCTATTTCTTCATCCGATCTAAGGTCAATATGAACTTCGGAACACGGTCCGCATGGCCCCATATCTCCCATTTCCCAAAAATTATCCTTACGGTTTCCGTTAATAATTTTTTCATCGGGTAAATACTGATTCCAGAAATCAAATGCTTCCATGTCTTTTTCTAATCCCATCTCTTTATCACCCTCAAATACAGAAGCGTATAATCTTGATTTATCAATTTTTAAAACTTCAGTAAGATATTCCCATGCCCAATTGATAGCTTCTTTTTTAAAATAATCACCAAACGACCAGTTTCCCAGCATTTCAAACATGGTATGGTGATAGGTATCGTGGCCCACTTCTTCCAGGTCATTGTGTTTTCCGGATACCCGTAAACATTTCTGAGAGTTGGTCACTCTTGACGAAAACGGTTTACTGTTACCAAGAAAAATATCTTTGAACTGATTCATACCTGCATTGGTAAACATCAGGGTTGGATCATTTTTTACCACCATGGGTGCAGATGATACAATTTGGTGCTGTTTTGATTCAAAAAACTCACAAAAACTTTTTCTTACCTCAGAAGCTTTCATATTTATTAAAAATTATTGTTTTATTTTTGCTATTAACCACTATTTTTGGAAGTTGCAAAGGTAGATTATTTCGTTAATTTTACAGTGATTATTAGTTGAAAATCCTATTAAGAATAAAAACTTATTTAATTCATGCCGAAAGTTAAATTCAGATATAATCCGGAAACACTAAGTTACGATAAAATTGAAACGGGATTTAAGTACTATTTTTCCAGGGTTTTTCTATATTTCTTTTTTGGAGCTGTTCTGGGGTTGGTGTATTTTTTAGCTTATATATATTTATTAGAGAGTCCTAAAGAGAAAAGACTTTTAAGGGAAAATGCAAGGCTTACCACACAGTTTGAGATTTTAAGTAAACGGCTGGAACAAACTTCAAAAGTATTGGATGACATTCAAATGCGGGATGAAAATATTTACAGGGTGATTTTTCAGGCAGATTCAATTCCTAATAGTATTCGTAAAGCCGGATTTGGGGGTGTTAACAGATACGAACCTCTTGAAGATCTGGATAATGCAAAGCTAGTGATTTCCACAGCAAAAAAGCTGGATATTATCATGAAGCAGGCTTATGTACAATCTAAATCTTTTGATGAAATCATTGAACTTGCAAAAAGTAAAGAGGATTTATTGGCCGCAACTCCTGCTATTATGCCCATATCTAATAAGGATTTAAAAAGAACGGCATCGGGCTGGGGGTATCGGATACATCCTATCTATAAAACCAGAAAATTTCATTCTGGAATGGATTTTTCAGCACCTTCAGGAACCGAAGTGTATGCTACTGGTAATGGTAGGGTTTCCAGGATTTCAAAGGAGAAAACTGGATATGGTAATAGAATAGAAATTGACCATGGATTCGGGTACACCACTATGTATGCGCATCTCGAAAAGTTTAATGTTAGGATGGGGCAGAAAGTAAATAGGGGTGATATTATTGGTTTTGTCGGGAATACAGGAACATCTACAGCTCCACATTTGCATTATGAAGTACATGTGAAAAAAAAGAAAGTAAATCCATCTCATTACTATTTTAACGATCTAACGGCAGAAGAGTATGAAGAAATGATTCGTATTTCATCTAATTCAAATCAAACGTTTGATTAATCTGTATTATTTTGATTTCTGTACGGTAAATATTTAAAGCATATATTTTCATTATCCTAAAATTGTCTTCTATTTCATTGTTTAATAGTTAGATGAGCTTGTGTGTTAGTTTTTTATGTAAATCTGAATTCTATAATTCTTAGTCGAACTTAGGTTATTAAGGCGCATTTAAATGTTTAAATAGGTATATAGGATCTTCAATTAAAAATCATGTTATAAGGCCTTTTTATAGATTCAGCTATCTCCAGTATGCTTACATTTCTAGTAAATTGAAAATATTGTTTTCCTTCAAAAAATATTAGAATTGAGGGTACTGTAAAAATTCTGTTTTGAGAAGCAACGTCCGGGTATTTTTTTACATCGCAATATCCAAGATAAATATTAGGAAAATCAGAATGAATAAGATTTTTTATTTTGGGCAATAAAACTTTACACACATTACATTCGTCATGAGAGAAATAAAAGATAACTGCCTTATTATTCTTCAGTTTCTCGTAATCAATGAAAGATTTTACTGTTTTCATGAGTTCATTTAATGAATTTGTTCAGATGAATCTTAACGTCTCAATCCTTGTGGATATAGTATAGATTCTCAAATGGCTTATATAATTAGTATTGATTAGTACTAAGCATAACTAAGGTACATCCATGCACAACTTCAATATTGTTTACTGCTGCCAATCTCTCTAGTTCTTTGTTTTCAGTTCCGGGATTAAAGATTATTCTACGAGGTTTAATCTGAGCAATAATATCAAAATAATGAATCTGGTTCTGGGGTGAAAGATATAATGAAATTGTATCAATACATTCATTTGTGTCTATTTCAGTATTTATTGTAACATTACCAACCTTTCCAGACTGCTTTCCTACAGCAATAACAGGATGATTGTTATCTGATAATTTCTTAATAGCCATATTTGAATATCGGGTATGATTTTCACTTGCACCAATCACTAAAGTTTTTCTTGAGATTATCATATGCTAAATCTGAATTATTTATGAATTAATACTGTTGCATAGGCTGCAATACCTTCTTCTTTACCAACAAAGCCTAGTTTTTCTGTAGTAGTGGCCTTAATGGCAACATCTTCAGTATCAATATCCATAACTGTAGCAAGTATACGCTGCATTTCTGGAATTAGATTTTTTAGTTTTGGTTTTTCCAAACTGATAGTTGAATCAATATTTCCAATAACGTATCCCTTAGTTCTTATTATTTCAACAGTTTTTTTTAATAGTATTTTACTGTCGATGCCTTTTAATTCAGTTGAAGTATCCGGAAAATGAAAACCTATATCTCTCATATTAGAAGCTCCTAATAAGGCATCACATATAGCATGAATTAAAACATCTCCATCAGAATGCCCAATAGACCCTTTTGTATGTGGAATTTGGATGCCTCCTATCCATAACTCTTCTCCTTTTCCTAATTGATGAACATCGTATCCGAATCCTACTCTAATTTTCATTTTTAGAATTTTTGAAGTAAAAAAAATCCCGAACAAGAATGGTTCGGGATGTAAATTTATAAAGATTCAATGAATTATCTTCTTCTCCCTCCAGTCATTTCATCCATATTCAGACTTAAGGAAAAACGGATTGTATTGGACAAAGGATTATTGGATGCCATTGTGATAATATAAGAAGCATCAATTGTTAATGTATTAAATTTAATGCCTGCACCAGCTGTAGCAAATTTTCCGTTGCCCATGGTTTCATCTTCATGGAAATAACCAGCCCTAATAGCAAATTGATCTGCATACCAATATTCACCACCTAGTGAAAAAGTTAAATCTTCCACAGCAAAATCTCCAAATGACTGAAAAAACGATGCAGGAACAGAAAGGTCTCTTTTATCATCTGTTTCAGTTGGCTTTGCTACCATTAAACGATTAATGTCAAGTGTAAAACCAACTTTGTTATACCTATCTATTTCTGTGCTATATGCGGTTCCTAGTCTTAAGTTAGCAGGTAAGAAATCTTTGGTTATTCCATCGTCATATGAGATTTTTGAGCCCACATTTGAAATGTTTAATCCTGCAGAAAAGTCACCTTTTCTGCCTCCCCATTTTACAGATTGTAAGTAGTAGAAATTTAAATCGGCAGCAAATGCACTTCCTGGGACAGCATCAGTTCCACTTCCATTACCTATATCTGATCTGATATATCTAAAAGCCACCGATCCGGAAATGTTATCAGATAATTTTCTTGCATATGCTGCATCAATGGCAAATTCGTTCGGACTTCCTGTTGATAGTTCATTTCCTATGTCATCAGTAAATGTGATATTACCTAACGAAAAATACCTTAATGAGGCACTTACTGTTTGCATTTTATCAATGCGTTTAAAGTAGGTTAAGTAATACAAATTTATATCGTTTACTAATTTTTTTAACCAGGGAGTATATGAAAGAGAAGCTCCCATATCTTGATCGAGAAATGCATATTTTGCTGAATTCCAATGTTGCGAATTAATGTCCGGAGATGTTGCTACTCCGGCATCTCCCATGGCTCCACCTCTGGATTCAGGAGTAATAGTTAAAAATGGAGTTCCGGTTTGTGGAGGACCGAGAACACTTCTTTTAATCTCATTCTGGGCGCATACATTCATAATTGATATAAATGCTAATGAAAATATAGCAGTTAATTTTAAAATCTTTCTTTGCATATTTAATTGTTTGTTTTTTATAACTACAAAAGTAAACTCAAAAAAAGTGAAAATATTATTGAGTTACCATTATTTTTCCAGAAACTTCACCTTTTCTTTCTGTTTGAGTTAAAATTGAAAGCCTGTAAATGTATAATCCAGGTTCTGTATCTGCTTGCCATTCAATAGGAGGGATCGTATAATTCAATGAAACAACTGATTTTTTCTCCGTATCAATTAATTGACCAGAAAGTGTGTAGATATCAATTGTTACATCTAATGTTACATTAGGCTCGTCTAATTCAAAATTAAAATAGGTTGAAGCACCTCGAACCACAGGATTTGGATAAGATTTTGCATTTTTAAAGTGTGCTTCATTGTTTTCTGATACAATGAAAACAATATTACTTTCTGAAGAATTATTATAAGTATCCCATGCCTTAAAACTTAATGTATGTTTCCCTGGTTCCAGATTTGACAGTTGATAATATAGATTCCCCTTGGTATAACTATTTAGTTCCGCTTGAAACTGATCATTTAGAATAATAGATTTTGATTTATCACCATCAATATAACAAACAATATCATGACCAATTCCATTTCCAGTGGTATTAATTCCGCTTTCATCTGATATTTCTGCAATTAAAGTGGGCATTGAAGTTGTTTTTCCACCGTTTTTAAATGATTTACTATTCATCCATAGTTGTATCTCAGGGCCTTTATTATCTTCAGATACATTTTCATTAAGACCTCCTATTATAAACTCGTCAAAAGCTCCAAAAGCTTCAATGCTATTGTCATCAGAATAAGCGTAATAACTTATTTTTGCATTGTCAAAGTTATATCGTATATCTTTAGGGATTGTAAATTCAGATTCAAATTCACCATTTGTCACTTTGGAAATACCCTTGAAAATTAAATTGTCATAGGCTTCATATTGAAATGCACCATCATTATTATTATCCAGTGTAGATATTTGACTTTTTTTATCAAATATTGAGATGTAGACTTGCCCGTTAAAATTATTTTCTAAAACCTGCAAGGCATTTGTAATATTGCCGGTTATATGGTTGTGCGATAACGCTTTTAAGCTATCTAAAGGTTCATTAATAGACTGTTCATTGATTGTTACTGTATTAACCACCAGTTCCGGATATATTGGTTTTAAGGCAGGATCTCCAAGTAAGGTGAAATTACGTTTATTAACACTTGTTCCGGAACTTATTTTTGTTCTTCGCATAATCTCACCAAAAGTCAATGGGTTTCCCCTATCATCATGTTCAAAAATATTATCATAAAGGTTGTTATTTAGGATGAAATTTAAACTTGAAAATACTATTCGTGTGGTTGAGAATAGAGCAATGGCTCCACCAATGGGATTCAAAAATACCATTTCTCCTGCTGATGTTTTATCCTTTGATTTGTCATAGTCATCAAATCTACTAAACTCACAAGTGGCAGTAATAAATATGGGAAGTTTGTTAATATTGCTCCATGATTTAATATGATCTTTTGTAATAACTTCTTCGAGAGCCAGTATATCCGGATTTCCATGTCCTGTATAGTTAAATATAAGAGTGCCTTCATGGATGGCATCATAAATTTCTTTTTCAACATCTGGATATCTTTCATCTATTGTTGTCCTAACTTTTTCAAAAGAATCAAAGTAAATTTTATTGATGTTGAATTGAGGGTATTTTGCATCTACCTTGGTTGCTAATTGATTGGCATCTTGCATATGAATATTAGAATCTTCGTCATCACCAACAAATGTTAATCTGTTTTTCCAATTGTCCAAAGATTGATTACTCAAATAGTTTTCTGATTTATCAACAGCATTTTTTGCTTGCTCAATAGTGCTGACGGGAAATCTTCCTACGCCAATGTCAAGTTTGTCACTTGTAATTGATGTTCCGTCAGAATCGTCTAATAAGCCAAAGTAATCATCTGATACAAAGGAGTTTGTTTGGTGCGTGGAAATGACTGATTGATAAGTTAGTACCTTGTTGGGATTTCCCTCAATATTTTCTCTGTTATCATAAGTTCCATCGCCAAATAACAGTAAATTCTTGGGTTTTAAGCTTTCGTCATCACCAGCTCTATCGTAGAACATTTTAGCAAAGTTACGTATTGCTGTAACATCTGGTTTTCCTGATGAAAACTCATTGTATATTTGTTCGGTAGTTGCAACTACATATGACATTCCCTGAAATTTTTTGTGAATTTCACCTAATCTTTTTGCCTGATCCAGGTAATCAGGATGACATACGATAAGGTATTCAACATTCGGAAAGCTATGAAGATTTTGATTCTCAACTTTATTTACATATGTAGGAGAGGGGAAATTACCTGAAGGATCAAAGGCAATAAATGATTTTAACTCACTTGAGTTATACACAAAGGATGTTGTTCCATTAGAAAAGTTAGTGTTAACTTGTAAAGGATTTAGAATATCAGTAATATCCCAAACATGAATATTCTGGTTTGAATTATCCATGTTGTACTTTGTAAATGTCCCTGTTTCTACAGCGTCGATGTTTCTGAACTTAATTTCATCTTCAGTGTAAGTTAATTTCCTATTCGCATTTATACATATATAGTCCAGATACCCTACAGAACTGCTAACTGAGGAAGAAGGATTGTAAATCAATTTTAATTTGATAAGATCTTGTTGAGAAGTAGTACTCCCTTTAAGTATCCCCTCTCTGGCTTTATAATTAATGTGATCGTTAGGGGTTATAGCGAAAATTTGTGTGGATCCAATAGGAGAATTATTAATTTCAGCAGAAAAAGTTGCAATATCAAATGAACTACTTGCCAAAGTAATATAAGCTTTTACTTGTGCTCCGGGAGAAATATCTGGAAAATTAAAATCGAAATATTTTTCCAATTTGTTAGGATCTACAAATCTTTCCCCAAACCATTTACTTCCAGAATGGATTAAATTAAGATTATTTAATTCATGATAGTCAAAGTCATTAAAATAATCAACCTCATTGTCGAATACCTCATTCTGAAGGTTTGATTGTTCAATATGTTTTGATGGAGCATCTTTTTCTGTAATAAAGTAATAAGAATGTTCTGTAAATGGATTTTTTGTGTGCATGTACATTCCGGTTGAAGTATTGTAATTCCAGACAACAGGACCTTCTGCATAAAAGTAAACAGCATTATTAAAATGCCAAATGGCGTTTTCAACAAGGTCATCTTCCCTGAATTTACTATTGTCCTCTGGGAGTGGACTTCCTCCGTTACCGAAAATACCTACTTTCTGAGGATTTGATATGCCCCAATTTTGTAATTCACTGTAGGTGATTTTATGTATCCCGGATTCAGTAACTTTAACTTTTATCCAATTTCCCTGACTAAGTACTGAATTTTCACTGTAATATTGCAATGTACTTGCACTTTTCAAAGAGGCTTCTTTATCAAAATCATATGTGATTTCAAGATCAAAGGAAGTAAGTTTTTGAAATGTTGGATTTGATTCTTTCTTTATTAATGGAATAAGCGAAATATTTAAATAAGAAATATTGCCGGATAGAGAAACATCGTAATGAAACTGTAATTCAGGATTTGTTATTTTATTTAAATGAGATGTGTGTTCCTTTGGGTCAGGCCAAACATATTTTTCGTTTGTAATTTTTACTCTTACTGAAGATGGTTTAACATTTAATGGAAGGGCGATGCTTTCTGTTAGCTTTGGTAAATTGGTTTCAGAATCAATTTCTCCCATGTTTAAAAAATTCAACAAGGTTGTTATATTATCGTTTAATTTGATGTCAATTGGTTCTTCCCAGTTAATTGTTTTGTGTACAATATTACTGTTTTGCCCAATGGTGTTAATTGAAAATAAAAACACAACCCCCCACAATCCTAACTTTAGTATATTCATGCTGCAAATATATAATGAATTTTACCTGTAATTATTTAAACGCTTTTTGTATCAAGATGTTCTGTTTTGACCAGACAAAAATAAAAAATCCTAAAAAAAGAAGGTCATTTAAATAAGAAATCAATAAACAGAACGTTATTAGTTTATAATATTGTATGGTTAATAATGATAAAAGTGAAAAAAAAGAAGAAGAATAATTTTTAGATTATAACCTTTTTCTATTTTTGCAGTATAAGGCTCAAGATGCTTTTTTACTTACTAAAGTATTCAAGCCTTAATTTTAAAAAAAAACTTTAAGATTATATTTTCGCTATGAGGTTCAAAACTAGATTTTTTTACATTGTACTTGCGTTAGGATTCATAATGGCAACTTCTTGTAGTAGGGGAGGTTCGGGTAATGTATCCTCGACTACAGGGTGGGAGTACAATACTCCGGACAATGGAGGATTTGAATATTATGCCGGTTATGAGCAAAACCTGGGTCCTGGATTAAGATTTATTGAAGGTGGTACGTTTATTATGGGTAGGGTAGAGCAAGACGTTCTTTACGAATGGGATAATGTGCCTAGAAGAGTAACAGTTCCTTCATTTTACATGGATGAAACAGAGGTTCGAAACGTAGATTATAGAGAATATTTATATTGGATTAACAGGGTATTTATGGACTATCCTGAAGTATACAAAAAGGCTTTGCCCGATACATTGGTTTGGAGAAGACCTTTAGCATACAATGAACCAATGGTAGAAAATTATTTTCGCCATACTGCATATAGTGAATATCCTGTAGTGGGTGTAAATTGGTTACAAGCAGCAGATTTTTGTCAATGGAGAACCGATAGAGTTAATGAAAAAATATTGATCGACAATGGTATTCTGGAATTGGATGTTAATCAACAAGGCGAAAATAATTTTAATACAGAAGCCTATTTATTAGGACAATATGATGGTATTGCAGGTAAAAAACCTATGCCTGATCTGGATCCGAATAAAGATAGTAGACGAGTAAGATGGGAAGATGGTATGTTATTACCTCGTTATCGACTCCCTACAGAAGCAGAATGGGAATATGCAGCCTTAGGATTAATTGGTAATTCGCAAGAAGAGAGAATGACTAATAGAAGAATTTATCCTTGGGATGGCCATATCACCAGAAATGCTGATCAAAAGGAAAGAGGTAGAATGATGGCTAACTTTGTAAGGAGTCGAGGTGACTACATGGGGATGGCAGGAGAGTTGAATGATGGAGGTGATATTACAGTGAATGTACATTCATATTATCCAAATGACTATGGTTTGTATTGTATGGCAGGTAATGTAAATGAGTGGGTGGCAGATGTATATCGACCACTTTCTTTTGCCGAAGTTGATGAGTTTAGTCCTTTTCGTGGAAATGAATTTAAAACCAAGGTACTTGATGAAGAAGGTTATGTTGTTGAGAAGGATAGTTTAGGTAGAATTAGATATCGTTCAGAAACAGATAAAGATATTCTTGATAGGAAAAACTATCGAACTTCTGACAATAGAAATTTTCAAGATGGTGATGCCGAATCAAACATTGCTTTAGAAGGTTGGTTAGATAACGAACAAGGTACTAAAGATATGTATGGTGATCATACTGGAAGTATGGGGTCTCTTGTATCAGACAGAACCAGAGTGTACAAAGGAGGATCATGGAGAGATAGAGCATATTGGTTAAGTCCGGGTACCCGTAGATATCTTGATGAGCGGGAAGCACGTGATGATTTAGGGTTCAGATGTGCAATGACAAGAGTCGGAAGTCCAGTAACAAAGGGAAAAAAGTAATAGCGAAATAAACTATATATTTTTAAAAGGCTAGCTCAATGAGTTAGCCTTTTTTTACTTTTACATTATGGATACAAAGGAATTATATCAAAAGTTTATAGTGTCTGAAGGTATATCTACTGATACAAGAAATATAATCGCAAACAGTATGTTTTTTGCTTTAAAAGGCGCAAATTTTAATGGTAATTTATTCGCAGAAAAGGCTTTGGATTCGGGAGCTTCTTATGCAATCGTGGATGAAAAAGATGTTGTAGTTAAAGGTAAGAATTTTGTCCTTGTTGAAGATGTATTAAAAAGCCTTCAGCAGTTGGCTTTTTATCATCGAAATCAAATAGGGATTCCTATTCTTGGAATAACAGGGACTAATGGAAAAACAACTACTAAAGAACTTATTAAGGTTGTTTTAGAGAAGAAGTATAATGTGTATGCTACTCAGGGAAACCTGAATAATCACATTGGAGTTCCATTGACGTTATTAGCGATTGACAAATCTGTTGAGGTTGGTATTGTTGAGATGGGAGCAAATCATCCAGGTGAAATTGAAGATCTTTGTTCTATTGCGGATCCTGATTATGGCTTGATTACTAATGTAGGTAAAGCTCACTTAGAAGGTTTTGGGTCTTTTGAGGGGGTTATGAAAACCAAGGCCGAGTTATATCGTCATATTGAAAAAAAAGAAGGTAGTTTATTTATTAATGAAGAGAATGCCTTTTTGAAATCAATGTTGAAAGGAGGGAGTACTAATATAAAATATGGAATAGGCGATCAAAGTTCTGCATATGCGATTGAGATTTTGGATGCTGAGTTTTTAGAGTTTAAGGCTATTGTTAATAATGAAGAAATTAAAGTAACAACAAATTTAGTTGGAGAATATAATCTTGAAAATGTTTTGGCAGCTATCTCAATTGGATTGAATTTTAAAGTTGATCTTCAGGATATTGTTGATGCTATTGGTAATTACCTACCAACTAACAATAGGTCGCAATTGGTGAAAACTGATAAAAACACCGTTTTATTTGATGCATACAATGCAAACCCAACTAGTATGAAAGCAGCACTAAGTAATTTGTTTGTAATTAATAAAAAGAATAAAGTTGCTGTTTTAGGAGAAATGAAGGAGTTGGGAAAATCCAGTAGTCAAGAGCATGAAGATTTGCTTAATATCCTAGTCCGTAATAAGAATATTAATGTGATTTTAGTCGGTAGTAACTATTCTTCCTTTAAAGACCAATTTAAAGATTTTATCTATTTTGATGATGTTGATTGCTTAATTAAATATATTGAATCTAATGCAATAAGAAATAGTTATGTTTTGGTGAAGGGATCACGAAGTAATAAACTTGAAAAATTAGAAGGGAAATTATAGTTACATTTACATCAACCATTTATAAAAACACTATATTTTTGAGGGGATAGATTTCTTTAATTAACTTCATTAATCTCAATAAGCTCCTTAAATACATGTTTTTTATGAATGAAAAACTGTAGTAAAATAGAGTGTTTGTATTTCTCCTTATGCTTGCAGGTGTTTGTGAATTTTAATAGGTACTGCCTTTTCTTATACATTTTAATAAAACTTTTATAAAAATTAAAGTGTGCTTTAATAACAGATAAGAAGCTGGAGAATTCACCTGAAAAAATGAATTTTACACCTGCAATTCCATCTATAACCAATCTTTGTGGAAGTTTGTATATGATGGAATATTTAGGTAGGTTTTTCAATATTAAAAATAAATTATTTCTAAAATTAAGGTATACTTTTCTAGGGTTCGCATAATCAAGAGTTGCCCCACCTAAATGAAAGACTTCACTATCAGCGATGTATTTTACATTCCAACCCTGATTTTTTAATCTCCAACAAAGGTCTATTTCTTCCATGTGAGCAAAGAAGTCTTCGTCGAAGCCTCCGGAATTATTGAATAATCTGGCTCTGATCATTAATGCAGCCCCACTTGCCCAAAAGATATCAGATGATTCATTATATTGCCCATTGTCTTTTTCAATATGGTTAAAAATACGCCCCTTACAAAAGGGGAAACCATATTTATCAATATAACCGCCTGCAGCTCCTGCATATTCAAAATACTCAGGTTGTCTGTAGCTTTTTATTTTCGGAACACAGATGGCTGTGTTTGAGTTTTCGTTAAGTTCTTTAAGTAAGGGAGGAAGCCAATCTTTCCCGGGAGCAACGTCAGAGTTTAAAAGAATATAGTACTCAGCACTGATTTGTCTGAGAGCTCTATTGTAACCTCCTGTAAATCCATAATTTTTGTCCAGTTGAATAACCTTGATGTGTGGGAATTCCTTTTGTAAAACAGAAATAGATTGATCTGACGAGGCATTGTCAGCTACGATTACTTCCGCTCCGTTGATCTTTGAGTTTTCAATTACTTTAGGTAAAAATTCTTTTAGTAGTTTTTCTCCATTCCAATTAAGAATTACGATGGCAACTTTGGTCATGCTTTTGCAGTTTTTGTTTGATTAGAATGCTTCCATCTGTTATGAGACCAAAGCCAATATTCAGGTTTTTCACGAATTATACTCTCCAGATATTTTGTGTGTATTTCGGTTATTTCGAATTCTTTATAATCTCCTGGATTTTCAACTAGTGGCACTAGACTTAAATGATAATAACCTCTTCTGATTTTATCAAATCGAAAAAAGATAACCGGATTATTTGTTTTTATGGCCATTTTTTCAGCTCCAATATGTACGGGAGTGTCCTGATTTAAAAAGGTTGTTCTGTATTGTATTAGCTTTTTTTTAGGAGACTGGTCAGAAATCATACCAATAAGAAATCTGGTATTGTTCATTTTTAACTGATGCATGGAGCGATACGAAGATTTCATCGGGAAATTTAGAGTTCCCCATTTTGATCTTAATTGAAGCATAAATTGATCGTAAGGTTTGTTTTTTAGTGGATGATATACTTCGCATCCCTGTGCCTTGCAAAATAAATTTATACAAGGGATCCACTCCCAGTTACCATAATGACCTAAAACGCAGATAACATCTTTTCCTTCTTGATAATATTTTTCAGCTAATTCCAGATTTGAAATGGAAACACGTTTTTTCATTTCCTCTTCAGTGATACTATATAGTTTGAAAGTTTCGAAAAAAGTATCACATAGATGTCGGTAGAATTTACGAGCAATGGATTTTATTTCACGGTTATCTTTTTCCGGAAATGAGTTTCTAAGGTTTTTGTAAACTATTTTTTTACGATACCCAATAAGCAAAATCAAAGAGTAAAATATATCAGAAAAAAGATATAATATGGAAAAGGGTAGATAACTAATAAGTTTAATGATTAATATTCCAATATGTACAATAATAGTATTCACAATTATTTTTTCATTAATTTATTAATAGTGGTTTTGAATTCATCAAATATTAAATCATTACTTGATACTATTTCTTTTCCATATATGTAATTATTTCCACCATTGAAATCGCAGTTTTTTCCACCAGCTTGTTGAACGATAAACGCACCTGCAGCCACATCGTATGGTTTTAAATCGTACTCATAGAAACCTTCAAAACGTCCACAAGCTACATAGGCAAGATCTGTAGCAGCTGAACCTAGCCTTCGTAAGCCGTGAGAGTTTTTCATAAAATAGTCTAAAGAATTCATGAATCCTTTCATTAAACTATAATTTGAATATGGAAATCCTGTTGCAATTAGGCTTTCAGATACAGTTGAAGCTTTTGATACAGATATCTCTTTTCCGTTCAAATAGGACTTTGCATCTTTCCAACTATAGAAGCACTCATCTAAACCAAGTTCATAAACTACTCCTAAAACAATCTGCTTATTATCCTCTAAGGCAATACTTATTGCATATGGGGATAAGCCATGAATAAAATTTGTTGTTCCGTCAATGGGATCAATTATCCAGTTAAATCGATCACCTGTTTTTTTTGATGTGCCTTCTTCGGCTATAAAGCCAGCCTCAGGTAGCAGTTTTGAAAGGCCGTCAACTAATCTTTCTTCACTACCTTTATCTATGTGGGTTACAAAATCATTTTTGCCTTTTGATTCTATTCTTTTTGATGATCCGGCTTCTTTTCTAATGTAATTGGCTGTGTTCTTTGTTAAGTCAATTACTGATTGACATAGTATAGATAAATCCATGAATTTTTTTTGTAAAGCTAAAAAATCAATCTATTATTTTGGCATCAAATACTATTTCTTCAGGAGAAAATGATTCTAATTGTACCTTTTTGATTTGATTAATATATTCATTGTTGAAAGGAATACGCACTTTTAAGTAATTCTTTGTATATCCACTCATCATGCCATCATGATTACTTCCTTCAAAAAGAACTTCAGCAGTTTCACCTTTGAATTTATTGTAAAAAAATCTGGTTTTTTTATCTGAGATCTGGTGTAATATCTGGCTACGTATTTTTCTTTGGTTAACAGGAACTGTATGTTCAATTGTCAGTGCTTTTGTATTTGGTCGCTCGGAATACGTGAAGACATGCAATTGAGAAATGTCTAATTGATTTATGAAGTGCAATGCATCATCAAAATGCGCTTGGGTTTCTCCTTTAACTCCAACGATTACATCTACACCTATAAAAGCATCGGGCAATAAAGATTTGATTTTTTCAACCCGATGAGCAAATAGTTCCCGATTATATTTTCTTTTCATTAATGCCAATACCTTGTTCGACCCTGATTGAAGCGGAATATGAAAGTGAGGCATAATTTTATTGGATTGAGCTACAAAATCAATAATTTCATCACTCAGTAAATTGGGTTCAATACTTGAAATTCTAAATCTTTTAATGGATTCAATTTCATCCAGTTTCTGGATTAATTGATGAAAATTTTCATTGGTACTTTTCCCGAAATCTCCAATGTTTACTCCTGTAAGTATGATTTCCTGAGCTCCTTCTTCTGCTGCTTTTTGGGCAAGTTCAACAGTAGTATTGATGTCGGCATTTCGACTTTTCCCTCTTGCTAAAGGGATTGTACAATAGGAGCAATAATAGTCGCACCCATCCTGAATTTTTAAAAACGTTCGTGTTCTATCTCCAATAGAGTATGATGGGTAGAATGTTTTGTTTGTTGTTATTTTTCCTGCGTGAATTTCACCTGATGCCTTTTTTTGAAGATCCCCCAGATAATCAGTTAAGCGAAACTTTTCATTTGACCCTAGAACGAGATCGACACCTGGAATTTTTGAAACAGATTCTGGCTTTAATTGGGCAAAACATCCTGTTACAACTACAAAAGCATTCGGATTCTGTTTAATAGCTTTTTTTATTGCTTGCTTACATTTTTTGTCAGCAATTTCAGTAACAGAGCATGTGTTAATTACATATACATCTGCATAATCATCATACTTTACCTTAGAAAAACCTTCTTCTATGAGGGCTCTTGCTATTGTTGATGTTTCGCTAAAATTTAATTTGCATCCCAATGTGTGAAAGGCAACTTTTTTCTCCAAAAACAATGACTTGTCTATCATCTCTACAATTTCATTTAAACGTTACGCGTCCGGGTAAAGGGTGCTTCATTTAAAAAGTGCACAAAGATAAGTAAAAGCTGTTAACACAGAAAATTACCTTAACACAAAGATCTTTTAGTAACAGTAAAAGAGGCTTTTTAACTTTTATAAAGGAAAAATCCTGGATAGGATGAAATTGTGGGATGTGTCTAAACAGAATGGCCGGATCGATATATCCGGCCATAAGACTTAAGATGCTTTATATTGTTATAGCAGATCGCTTGCTAATTCAGCTAAATAACTTCTTTCACCTTTCATAAGGTTAACATGAGCAAAAATATTCTGACCTTTCATCTTTTCTGTCAGGTAGGCCAATCCATTTGAGGTTTTGTCAAGATATGGAGAATCAATTTGTTCTATATCTCCTGTGAAAATGATTTTCGTACCCGCTGCTGCCCTGGTAATTATTGTTTTCACTTCATGTGGGGTCAGGTTTTGAGCTTCATCTACAATAAAGAAAACATCAGATAAACTTCTTCCTCTGATATAGGCTAATGGTGTAATAATTAACTGGCCATCGCGTTGCATTTCTTCAATAAGTATGTTTTCTCTGCTTTTTGCTCCGTGTGAACCTTTTATTACACTTAAATTATCGAATAATGGCTGCATATAAGGTCCGATTTTATCGTTGACGTCTCCTGGAAGAAAACCCAAATCTCTGTTTGCCAACGGAACAATAGGCCGTGCTAGAAGAATTTGTTTGTAGTTTTTATTTTGCTGTAATGCAGATGCTAACGCAAGTAGTGTCTTTCCGGTTCCGGCTTTACCAGTTAATGAAACCAATTTTATATCATCGTTGTTAAGGGCATCTAACGAAAATGTTTGTTCAGCATTTCGGGGTTCAATGCCAAATGCGCTATGTTTTTCAACTCGTGCTATTGTTTCGGCAAAAGGATTATAATATGCAAGTACACTTTTGCTAGCATTTCTAAGTACGAAATATTGATTGGCAGGCAAATCCTGTAAAGGAAATTCGTCTTTAGGAATACCATCGGAACTGTATAGTAATTCAATTGTTTTGGCATCAAAATTCTCATAAATGCGAACACCTTTATCTAAGACATCAATGTTTTTTACTTTGTCAGTTTCGTAATCTTCACTGTTGACTCCCAGTGATTTGGCTTTCATTCTAAGGTTGATGTCTTTGGAAACCAAAGTTACAGCTCTTGTCTTGAATTCTTCTTTCACATGAAGGGCGATTGCCAGGATTCGATGATCTGGTGATTTTTCGAAAAAAGAGTCCTGCATGGCTTGAGTAAAGGGTTTGCCTGTTGCCACAAAGAGTTTTCCTTGTTTTTCACCTAATGGTATTCCTTCTTTAAAAAGTTTTTCTCCTGATATTTTACTTAAATCTCTTACGAATTCTCTTGCTTGATAATTAATTTGATCGTTACCTTTTTTAAATTTGTCTAATTCTTCAAGAACAACAATTGGAAGAATTACATCATTATTCTCAAAGTTGTATATACATTTGTGATCGTGTAAGATTACATTTGTATCTAGTATAAAAATCTTGCGTTTTTTAGGCATATATAGAAGGTTTTTAACTGGTTGAACATTTTTAAAGATATTTATTTTTGTATGAAAATCTTATGCATTTTGAAGTAATTATTTAAAAAATATGAGGCAGGATATGAACTATAATGAGGTGTTGGATTTTTTGTTTTCGCAACTACCAATGTATCAGCGAACAGGACAGGTGGCTTATAAAGCCGATTTGAAGAATACATTATTACTAGATAATTATTTTAAACATCCTCATACAAAATTTGAAACCATTCATGTTGCTGGTACAAATGGGAAAGGTTCTGTTTCGCACTGTTTGTCGTCAATTTTACAAGAAAAAGGTTTGAAAGTTGGACTCTATACATCTCCTCACCTTAAAGATTTTAGAGAGAGAATTAAGATAAATGGCCAATGTATATCAGAAAACGAAGTAATTGAATTTGTTTCTGGAAATAAAGAGATTATTGGAAAGTTAAAACCATCATTTTTTGAAATGACCGTTGCTTTGGCATTTTATTATTTTGCTTGTGAAAAAGTAGATGTTGCCATTATTGAAGTTGGATTGGGAGGGAGGCTTGATTCCACAAATATTATTAAGCCAAAATGTTCTGTAATTACAAATATTGGTTTGGATCATACTGCTTTATTAGGAGATACTTATGAATTGATTGCTAAAGAAAAAGCAGGAATAATTAAGACTGGAGTTCCTGCTGTGATTGGAGAGTATGATAAAATTACAAGATCAGTTTTTAAATACCATGCAGAACAAATGCAGGCAGATATATATTTTGCACAGGATGAGTTACATATTCCTGTTGCTATGAATGGTATTGATGGAACACAGGTTTTTCAAGTGTATAAAGGAGATGAAATTGTATATGAGAATTTAAAGATTGATTTGTTGGGAGGGTATCAGAAGAAAAATGTGGTTACGGTTTTAAAAACAATTGATGTATTAAATAGGCTTGGTCTTAATATAGAGAATAAATTTATTTATGATGGACTAAGGAATGTTGTTGCCAATACCGGATTGATGGGGCGATGGCAGATTTTAGGTGCAAATCCTGCTGTTATTTGCGATACCGGACATAATGTGGAAGGTGTAACTGAAATTATTGATCAGATAAATCAAACGCCTTATAAGCATCTTCATATTGTTTGGGGTATGGTTAATGATAAGGATATTAAAAAGGTGCTGGAGCTATTACCTGAAAATGCAAAATATTACTTTGCCAAACCGAATATTCCAAGAGGATTGGAAGCTTCAGAATTAAAAAAACAAGCAAATAAGGTCGGTCTTGATGGTGAAAATTATAAAAGTGTACAAGATGCATTAAAAAATGCAAAAAAAAATTCGGATCCTAATGATTTGATATTCATAGGGGGGAGTACTTTTGTAGTGGCAGAAATTGTTTGATTATTGAAAAAAGTTTTGCAGATATGAAAAAGTCAATTATATTTGCATCGCTTTTAAAAACAGGGGCACAACAAACAATAAAGATTGTTTGGTCAATGGAGATAAAAGGGCGATTAGCTCAGTTGGTTCAGAGCACTTGGTTTACACCCAAGGGGTCGGGGGTTCGACTCCCTCATCGCCCACTTTTATTGAAAATTAAGAATTATTAGGGCGATTAGCTCAGTTGGTTCAGAGCACTTGGTTTACACCCAAGGGGTCGGGGGTTCGACTCCCTCATCGCCCACAAAGTCTTGCAAGTTATTGCAAGGCTTTTTTTGTTTTTATTACCTACCTATTATAAATCCTTTTTTGCTGCTTATGGATAAATTTCATCAACAGTAAATTTGATTTAGCTGTTCTAGAGCAGAAATGGTGATTAATCATTATAGATAATTTTCTTTAATGGAAAACTTCTCTACATTTGTTTTTATCAAGAGAGCTACTAAATAGTGTCTGTCCATAAAGTCGGGTGTTTAGACGATAAAGTTTAAATACAAGGCGTGTGAAAAATTCAAACCGCAGTATACCAGCGTATATGAGGATTTGGATTTTGAGCAACAACGCAGTAGTTGGACTTTATAGACGAACACTAAATAAACAATTAACCATAGAATAGATAGGAGTTAGATATTTATATGTCAACAGAAAATAAAAAAAAGGAAGGGTTGGTTCCAGAGCCATCTTTGCGTAGGATGCCTTGTTATCTGGCCTATTTAAAGCTGGCAAAAAGAAGAAATCAAGAGTATGTTTCTTCAACACATATTGCCAGGGATATGGGTGTTGACCCAACTCAAGTTACTAAGGATTTATCTTATACAAGTATTGTTGGTAAAACCAGAGTTGGTTATGAGGTAAATACATTAATTGATGTGCTGGAAGATTTTCTGGGCTTTCGTTCTTTAGATAAGGCTTATTTATTTGGGGCTGGTAGTTTAGGAAATGCTTTGTTGCATGATCATGGATTAGATCAGTATGGTTTAAAAATAGTTGCAGCTTTTGATGTTGACCCTAAGGTTATAGGTAAAGAAATTGGTGGGGTACCTATTCTGCATGTAGATGAATTTATTAAAATGAAAGATAAGCAGGTGAATGTAGGAATACTGACCGTTCCTGCTGAATTTGCTCAGGATGTTGCAAAAATCATGGTAAAGGGTGGTATTACCGGAATTTGGAATTTTACACCAATGAGAATCAGACTGAATGAGGATGTGGTTGTACAGGATACATCACTTTATGCGCATCTTGCTGTGATGTTTAATAGAATGAATTACATTAAAAAGTAAGGGTGAACTTTGTTTCAACTTCAGGTTCTGAATAAGCATTGATAGTACCACCGTGAAGTCTTAAAATTTGACGAGAAAGACTTAAACCAATTCCTGAACCTTGAGGTTTTGTAGTGAAAAAAGGAATAAATATTCTTTCCAACACATTGGGTATGATTCCGGGGCCATTATCTATGACCTGAATAATTGTTTTTCCTCTTGAGTTTTGACTTGAAATAAGTTGAATGGCTGAATCAGGTCTTCCTTCCAAAGCATGAATTGCATTTTTAACCAGATTGATGATCACTTGTTCTAATAGGTGTTCATCTGCTGAAAGTTCTAATGTTTCAGGTTCTATTTTAATAGAACAGGCAATATTTTTCGATTTTAACTCCTCTTCGAAAAGAGATTTTATATTCTGAAAAAGATGTACTACCCTGAAAATGGAAAAATTTGGTTTTGGTATTTTTGTGAGGTTTCTATATGTATTAACAAAATGAAGCAATCCGTCGGTTCTTTTATGAATAGTTTTTAAGGCTGTTTCAACTTCTTCAAGAGTTTCAAGTTCTTCCCCATTCACTCCTTGATTTTTTAAATTGTCATTTAATTCTTTAATAATCATTGTTATGGTTGAAGATAAGGATGAGATGGGAGTAATCGAATTCATGATTTCATGAGTTAAAACTCGAATTAATTTTTGCCAGGATTCCATTTCTTTTTCTTCCAATTCTTGCTGGATGTTTTTTATGGATACCAATTTTATCTTTCTGTTGTGGATATTAAATTGCGTGGCATATATAATAAGTTGCAATAAATTATCTTTTTCCTGCACTTTAATTAGGCTGTTTTCACCATGGTTGATATTAAATAGCCTTTCTACCAATTCCGGGCTGAAGTTTTTTAAAGATTCAATATTATTAAGGTTTCTAATCTGAAATAATTTTTTCGTAGCATTATTAATCAGCTCAACTTTTCCATCTTCCTGATAAGCAATTAAAGCAATACCGATGTGTTGTATTACTGTTTGTAAATAATAAAAATTCTCTTCTTTTTCAGCTCTAACCTCCTGAAAGTCTTTGATGACTTCATTGAATGAATTTTTTAATTTTTCAAAAGAAGAACCCTCTCCTTCAACTTCAAATGTTCTACTAAAGTCCGAATACCTTATGGATTCTAAAAAATTATTTAAAATGCGATTGGTTCTGTCAATATAATGAATGAATGCAAAAATTTGAATTCCAATTGCTCCTCCTACAAGAAAAAGAGTCATTGTCAGATCGGTATTGTAAATAAGGTAAAAGAGTAAAAATATTGATGCAATCAATAAAGCTATCCTTATCAGGAAGTTTATTCTGAAATTTTTATAAACCATATTTTTCCATTCTTCGGTATAAAGATGTTCTGGTTAATCCCAATTCATTGGAGGCTTTGGATATATTGCCACGGTTCATTCTTAAAACCTTTTCAATAATGGTTTTTTCCACTTCATCAAGGTTGTAAGTTTCTAATTCAATACCATCAGATGATGATCTTTGTGAAGAAAGTTGTAAATCTTCTTCTTTTAAATTAGTGTTATCACTTAATATAACAGCTCTTTCTAATACGTGCTGAAATTCTCTTACATTTCCTGGCCATTGGTAATGTAATAGTTTGTTTAGTGCTGTTTTGGACAGAGTAGTGGTTTTCTTGTATTTCTTTGAAAAGATATTGAGGAAATGATTGGCTAATACAGGGATGTCTTCAGGTCTTTCTCTAAGAGGGGGTAATTCAATTTCAACTGTGTTTAATCGATATAATAAATCCATTCTGAACTCATCTTTTTCAGCCATTTCTCTAACGGGCATGTTGGTTGCGCTGATTAATCGTATATCAATAGGTTTTGGTTTGTTTGCACCAACTCGGGTAACTTCTCTTCTTTCTAAAACAGTTAATAGTTTGGCTTGAAATGGGAGTGATAAATTTCCGATTTCATCTAAGAAAATAGTTCCTTTGTTTGCTAACTCAAATCTACCGGGTCTGTCTGCTTTTGCATCAGTAAAAGCTCCTTTTACATGTCCGAATAGTTCGCTTTCGAACAGGGTTTCACTAAGTGCCCCTAAATCAACGCTTATAAAACTTTCGTTATGGCGGGTTGAGTTCCGGTGAAGAGCTCTGGCAACAAGTTCTTTTCCGGTTCCATTTTCTCCAAGTATTAATATGTTGGCGTCAGTCTGAGCTACTTTTTTTATGGTGTTAAAAACTTTTTGCATACCGGGAGAAACTCCTATGAAATCAGAGAACGGTTGGTCGAGAATTGTATTCATCTCCTGTTGTCTCTCTTTTAAATCATGAACCTCATTTCTTGATTGTCTTAATTTAATTGCGGAAGATATTGTTGCTAATATTTTTTCATTTTGCCAGGGTTTTAAAATAAAATCAGTGGCTCCGGCTTTTATTGCTTTAACTGATTTTTCTACATCACCGTAAGCAGTTATAAATAATACAACAGCAGATGGATCTATGTCGAGTATTTGTTTTAAATATTGAAATCCTTCTTGTCCACTAATGGCATCCTTAGAAAAGTTCATATCCAATAAAATCACATCAAAGTATTCTTTACTTAAGATGGATGCAATATTTGTTGGGTTATTTTCTGTTTTAATGAGTTCTACATGGGGTTTAAGTAATAGTTTCAGAGCAAAAAGTATATCCTCATTATCGTCGATAGCTAATATTCTTCCGGTTTTGTTTTGCATCAGATGTGAATTTTATTTGTGTCTTAAATATATACAATTTAGTGTAATTGAGTTATTACATGTTCAAAAGCCAACTGTATATTTTGTAGAATTGAGTTTCAAAAAAGATGCCGAATGTGTAATGTATTTGATTATAAGGGATTAATGACCGTGGCATAATAAATGATACTTTAATTCAGTGTTGAGGTATATATTTTAACTGCATAGTAAAGTCGGGGATTTTGTATGTATCATATAAACAGTGATATAAGGTGGTTTAAATATCATTTGTAGTTAATCATCAGTTTAATTATCAAAGGTAAAAATAGAAATAAGGAATATAATTTGTGTACGAAAACGTACATGGCATGTATCAAAACCGTACACAATTTCATTAAGTTATGCTACAGACTATAGATTTAACTAAAGAATACAGAGGCCGTGAAGTATCTTATGTGGCACTTAGCAATATTAACATTAATATTGAGAGGGGGGATTATGTTTCGTTTTATGGGCCGTCTGGTAGTGGTAAAACTACTTTGCTAAATATCTTGGGTGTACTGGATAAACCGACAAGCGGAGCGCTTTTTCTTAATGGTAAATCACTTGCTAATGTTGATGATAAACAGCGTTTGGAATACAGAAGGGGTAAGATTGGGTATTTATTTAGTGATGCAAAATTAATCGACGAATTAACAATTTTTGAAAATGTGGAGTTGCCATTGCTTTATTCCAAAGAAACTCGCAAAAATAGAAAGGAATTGGTTTCTGAAGTATTGGGAGCTATGAATATTCTACATAGAAAAGATGCTTTTCCTAATGAACTTACTGCAGTACAACAACAGAAAGTTTCAATGGCTAGAGCTATAGTTACAAAGCCGTTATTGCTAATTGCAGATGAGCCAACAGGGAATTTAAATACAAGTGATGGAGATGAGATACTTAGAGTTTTGAATGATATCAATGAGACTGGTATAACGCTTTTGGTTTTTACGCATGCACTTGATGTGGCACAAAAAGGTCAGAGAATTGTGCAGATGATTGATGGACATCTGGTATCTGACCATACTTTGAGATAAGAGCAAAATGAGAATTTTTAATTATATAAAGGTTGCTTTTCGTTCGTTATTTCGTTTTCGAACAGATGCGATTATTAATGTTATCGGACTTTCTATTGGAATTACAATAAGTATTATTGTTTTATTGTATGTTAGGAATGAATTAAACTACGATAAACATTTTTCAGATTTTGAGCATATATATAGGGTGGTGACAAAAGGGAGTGTAGGTCAGAATTCATTTAAAAGTGCATATACACCAGAGCCTTTGGGCGCTTATTTGAAAAATAATTTTAGTGAAGTAAAAGATGTTGTCAGATTTGTGAGAGGGGCAAATAAATTAGTTTCTTATAGGGATAAACAATTTAATGAAGATAATTTCTTTTATGCCGATTCATTATTTTTTGATCTTTTTGATGTTGACTTTATTAAAGGTGATCCCGGGACGGTCTTGAATTCAGAAGATAATGTGGTTATTACTGAGGCTATCGCTGATAAATATTTTGATGATGAAAATCCTTTAGGCAAAAATATTGAACTGGATAATGGGTTGAATTTTACTGTTACTGGAGTTTGTAAAGCATTTCCCGAAAATTCACATTTTCATTTTGATTTTGTCGCTTCTCAAAAAGCCATTAGAAAACTATATAAAGTAGAAGATAAAAAAGATTCAGATCGGGAAAGGAAAGAATGGCTACACTTGAGTAGATATACCTATGTGAAGATAAAAAAAGGTGTCGATATTGATATGCTCACACTTAGTATTCAGGATAAGTTAAAGGAAACTATTCAAAATCAAATAAATGAGCTCGTTTCAGAGGGTCAAAGAGAAACAATTGGAATTCAGAATTTGACTTTTGAGTTACAGCCACTCGCCGGTATTCATTTGTATTCCAGTTTAGATAATGAATTAGAGGTGAATTCAAAACGTATTTATGTTGTGTTGTTTTTATCTGTAGCTATTTTTGTGTTGTTGATTACGTGCCTCAATTTTATGAATCTTACCACCGCCAGGTTATCTGTTCGCCTGGAAGAAATCGCTATAAGAAAGCTTACAGGAGTGAGTAGATTAGGGTTGTTTACACAATTCATTATTGAAGCAATGACCTATAGTTTTATTGCTTTGTTTATTGGATTGGTGTTGGTGGAGCTTTTGTTGCCGGGCTTTAATATGCTTTTCGATTTGCATCTTAAACTTAATAGACTCGAAAGTAGAGTTGATTTATTTTACGTTGCCATATTAACCTTATTTGTTGGTTTGTTTTCTGGGTTATATCCTGCAATTTATTTTTCTGGTTATAGAGAAGTGGCTATTTTTAAAAAGAATTTCCATATTGGCAAGAATAGTTTGATAATGAGAGGGGTGTTGGCTGGTTCTCAGATGCTGGTTGCTACTTTTGTTGTGATATTAACTATAGGAATGTACTGGCAGGTTCAGTTTTTGAAAAATAAAGACCTTGGGTTCGAAAGTAAAAATGTTTTAGTCGTTGAGAGGGGGCATTCCTTAGGAAATAATTTTGTTGAATTTAAAGAAGATATTAAAGGTAAGTCGGGTGTGATTGAAGTGTCGGCTTGTTCAAGCCTCCCCGGAGAAAAGGCATCATTGCGTTCGTATACTTATACAAGTAAAGGTGGAGATAAGATGGTTTTGTTGCCCTATAATTATGTTGAGAAAGATTTTTTTAAGGTATTAGGAATTAATTTCTATTCAGGCAGTCTATGGGAAGATACCGATAGAAAAATGTCCAGTGATGTAGTGATAAATACCAAAGCCATGGATGTTATGAATTTGTCAAAGCCATTGGGTTTAAAGTTGAAAGATGCTCATGCAGGCGGATATGAAATTGGCTATTCGATTGTAGGTATAACAAAAAACTTTCATTTTGAGCCTGTTCAATTTCCTATTCGACCTTTAGTATTGATGGATTTACCTAAAGGAGGGTATTATGATAATCTTATTATTAAGGTTTCAGATAAAGGATTAGAGAATGGTGTTATAAATGATATCCATCAAGCATGGAATTCGTATACCAATTTTCAACCCTTTGAGTATAAGATGTTAAGTGGAGTGTTGTCAAACAATCTTACTGAAGAAAAAACGGTGTTAAGACTTTTACTTGTTTTTGCTATTTTATCTGTTTTTGTTGCCTGGTTAGGTATTAGATCTTTTTCAACATTTGTTGGAGATTATAAATACAATGACATGCAAGTGAAAAAACTGTTAGGCGCTTCACCTCACCATATTTTTACTGATTTGTTCAAAGAAATTGGTCAATACCTGTTAGTAGGTGTTGTATTATCCATTCCATTGGTATATTCAATCTTATTATTATGGTTAAAAGGATTTGCCTATTATAGCAGAGTTCCGGTTTTGATTATGTTAGCTGTTGGTGCAATTATGTTTGGTCTTGCATTTTTATTCATCTTGATTCATTCATCTAAATTAATCACCTCCAGTCCTGTATATAACGAGAAGTAAAGCTCTTTTTTAAAGAAGTATTTGTCCGATGCCCGTGAACCAGCGATTTAATCTGATTTCCTTTCATGATTTAATTCAAAATAAATAAAGAAAAATCGGTTTTACAAGAAGTTATTTAAATCATTGAATATCTGTCAGATAATGTTTGAATCCATTTTTCGTAATAGATTGTTTATTACACATTAAAAATACTTCAAACCTGAGTTCGATATAAAATTAATGGCTCAAATCGCTTATAAATATTGAGTTTTAAGGAATGTTTGCGAAAGCATAGCGGGCTATGGTAAGCAAATATGACGCAGAAAATCGGTATTTATAAGTGACATTCATAGCTTT
>JBNKRV010000075.1:0-57065 GCA_050296935.1 Marinilabiliaceae bacterium
AGATTTATCCTTACATCAATAAGCGTAAGTGCTAAACGGCTTATAAACAATTCATTACAAAATCGGAGCAATTTTACGAATTTTTGCAATTGAAAAAATCCGCTAATTTAGAAAGTTAAAAACAGGTTTTTAGACGTCCCCACAATACTATCGGGTAATGAATCTTCTGTAACATTTGAGTCAACCCCTATATCATACCTTACATCCTTGTAGGAATATGTTTTGAAAATATTATCCTGATTATCAATACTTACATGCGTATTAAAATGTCCGACTAACAAATAAACAGGACTGAAAAATAAAATAATTAGTACAATAGCGACGATCAACAACTTTCTTTTACTCATAAGATTAGTCCAATTCAGTTATTTATAATCTTCTATTTTCCCTTTAAACTTATCTACATCTTCAATCTTAAAATCGCCAAAGAATGAAAGCAATACACCATTCTGTTCTCCCTGAAATATAATGTGGCATTCATAAACTTTTCGTCCTTTTCGATTTACCCAAATTTCGGTATCATCCGGTTCATCCTCATCCTCGATAAGCTTATAGTTACCTTTTTTCAGATATTTCAGAACCTGATCATGGAAGCTGACATCTGGTTTTTCGTCCGGATTAAAAATAATCAGTTTCACTTCATTTAAATCACCTGTTACTTTATGATCATCATCACGGTCATCATCATCGATATCAAAATCAATAAAATCAATCAGATTTTTTGAGAAGGAAAAGTAGGTTACTTCATCCAGATTCTTCAGATTATTAAACATCTTATCCGACACATTTTTTTGTGCTATAATTGAGAAACAGTTAAAACCAATCATCAAAAGCACTACAGATATTCTCATTAGGTTTTTCATAGTTAAGTATTTTAATTCTTTTCTATAATTGCAATTTCTTTAGTTTAAACCATCATTTACCACCCACTTAAGTTCATCATCCACATCAACAGCAAAACCTTCCGGAATTGTAAATACCACTTTAACTCTTTGATCTCGTATTCTGGCACCTTCTGCTAAGGTAAATATCGGATCTATGTATATAACAGAATCCTTTTGAATCCAGAAATATTCGATACTATTACAACTTTCGAGCGCTGAACCTATATCGCGTCCTCTTGCTGTTTTTTTAATATCAACAGAGAAATCAGCACCTCGTACCAACTCTATAGTAGGATTACCCTGAACATAAATCTGATCATCAGCTACATAAACATCTAAATGATTTTTATCAAAGCCATCATTTACAAACACATTCAAATGATTGATATCAAACAGATGTTTTTGGTAATCCGGAATAAATGCATTGGTATTAGGTTTTAAATAAATTGTTGCAGACCCAGGTTCTTTCAGTTCTTCTTTTTTATACTGACTTTCCACCTTAGAATAATTTCGTGCTACACTTGCAGAAGTGTACACTACCAATACCAATCCACCAATCCATAAGCCCAAAGCTATCAAGGCCAGTAACCCACTCCTGGTTTTAAATTTAAATACCAGTTTAAATCCCAGATAAAACAACATCAATAAGGGTATACCAGCAATAAGCATGATTCCGATGGATCCTAAAGTCATTTCTGTAGAACTCAAAAAGTAGCCGGGCAACGAAGCATAGTAACTACTCACATCAGAAAAATCGAGAAATGTATATCCGAAAGTAAATACTAACACCAGTGAAACCAGTGCCACCATGGTAACAACCATTAGTAAAAGTCCGATAACAGAACCTACAAAATGGATAAATTTATGAAGCAGTTCTCCCATTTTATCAGAACCCCTTGAAAATCCGGAGTTTAAATCCTGGTAGGCTTTGGAGTTTTTAAATTTGCTGCTTACATCCTGATATTCCTCCTTCAGATTCTGTTCCCATTTTTCATAACTGGCAGGTCCTTTCATTTCAAGTCGTTGTGTTATGGTAACTGCCTTTGGCATAATGATCCATAAAATAACATAGGCAATTAAAGACACTCCATAAAGAATAAAGGAGAGCAAGAATATTAGCCGGAATACTAATGGATCCAGGTTAAAATAAGCAGCCAATCCACCACAAACACCTCCTAAAACCCGATTATCCGGATCGCGATACAAACGTTTTCTGTACGAAGGAGATGTAAATCCGGTTGATGATTGTTGTGTTGTGTTTTCTGCCTGATCCTCATCATCTATGATATCCTGAGGCTCTCCCATTGTCTGAATCACCTCATCTACTTTACTCAAGGTTATCACTTCATCTGCTGAAGGATGACTTCCCCGGAACAATTCAGCAATACGAGCTTCAATATCTGATATAATTTCTTTGGCCTCTTCTGGATCTGTAATACTCTTTTCAATTTTTAAAAGATATTGATGTAACTTGTCGTATGCATCCTCTTCAATATGAAAAGCAAATCCATTTAAATTAATATATAGTGTTTTTTTCATTATAATTAAGTTTAATATTGTGATTGTTCCAGTAAGATTTATCCTTTATAAAGGTGCTATTCATATCAACAAAACATATACACACCACCAAGTATAAAACCAATGATTTTCAACCCTATAACAGCCACAAACAGAAAGGCAATCAGGTAAAGAACAACTTTAAACGCAGCTTTGAATACGAGGCCAACCAACAACAGAATAAAGATGATCCCAAGCAATCCCGGAAAATGAATCATATGGGAGAAATACATCGGATGAAAATCCACATTAGTAATAAAAGCGTCATTAAAATTAAAAACATGGAGGTTTAATATGTTTGACATTAAAACACTCCCGCAAATAACAGCCACAATAATAAGTAAGTTTTGATCTCGTTTGGTTAACCTGTTCCACCAGGATTCCCCCTTTTTATATGCTTTTGATTCCCTTACTTTACTAAAATGCTCCTTTACATCCTCATACTCATTACGAATGGCCTTTTCTATATTTTTAATGGTTACATTTTCTCCACGCATTTCAAGTTTCTGAGCTGTTGTATAGGCAGCTGGTACTACAATCCATAAAATAATATATACGGGGATAATAATTCCAAAACTTAAGAATGGCAGTATGGCAAAAATGATTCTGATAAAAACCGGGTCGGTATTTAAGTAAGCCGCAATACCACTACAAACACCTCCCAATACCCGATTATCAACATCACGATATAATCTTTTTCTGGCTTTTGTAAAATAAGTTTCCTGATAGGATGTATTCTCTTCTGCATCACTTCCTCCGTCATCAAAATCCTCTGGCTGACCCATTATCCGAATAACCTCCTCTACCATTGCTTCATTAACAACTGCATTTTTATTGGATAATTTACTTTCAAACAGTTCCGCAATACGACTTTCAATATCTAAGATGATCTCTTTACCCTCTTCTTGTTTACTAAAATATTTCTCAAGTCTGTCTAAATATTTTCTTAAACGAGCATATGCATCTTCATCAATGTAAAAAACCCGGCCGCTTAAATTTATATTTACTGTCTTTTTCATTTTTCTAAAATTTAAATCACCTATTTTTCAATAGAACGATAATGATTAAGTCTTTGGTTTTTTTTTAAAATTACGCTGCTAATTGTTATTGATAAACTTTACAGCATTAACTAACTCCTGCCAGGAAGTATCAAGCTCATGCAAAAACTCTTTACCTCTATCAGTTAGTTCATAATATTTACGTGGAGGGCCTTGTGTTGACTCCTCCCATCTGTAACTAAGCAAGCCGGCATTTTTTAATCTGGTTAACAGGGGATATAAGGTACCCTCAACCACAATCATCTTTGCTTCTTTTAATTCAGCAATAATGTCGGAGGCATACTTATCACTTCGCGAGAGAATAGAAAGTATACAGTATTCCAATACTCCCTTTCTCATTTGCGCTTTTGTATTTTCAACTTTCATTTCCTTAATCCTCCTGTTATTTTGTACAAATTTTATTTTATAATCTAAGTAAAATCTCGCTACCCATTGACACTCCAACTGATTGATCAAATTGTATCTCCTTATTAAAATATGGAGTACCCTCTTCACTAATTTCAGATTCTGAAGTCTGATCATCCTGAATATACTCAGCAGGTAGTACCGCAACAATCAGCATAAGCCCTATTACAGCTGCTGAAATAACTATGCAGATTTTTCTTCCCGATATTTTCATGACACATTACCTTTTTAAACCTTGTATATGGTATTACAAATATATGGCTTTTAAATGGTACTATGCAATACATACTACTATATTTTTTGAATTTATTTTTCAGAAAACACGAATAAATACTGAATTACAACAACTTACACAGAACAACAATTTCATCACACTTATTCCTATTTATCATATTACAAACCTTGAGGCACAAAAAAAGCATCTCCCGAATAGAAAGATGCTTTTAATTTGAGTTATATTTTTATCTAAACAACCCAGGGAAAATATTTTTAAACATAATGAAGTTGGGTTTGTTTCCTATTCCGCCTAATATCTTATTCCTATAGTCGTCATTGATTGCAGCTTTACTTCTTTGGGTATTTTTAGATCCTTTCGTTGTCTTTTCCTTTTCCGATAATGACAATGCTAGTTTTCTTACCATATTAAAATTAGTAGGGGAATTATCTTTCTTCTTACGTGATTCATCCTCATTAAAAACCACATCTAAAATACAATGGAGATTGTTCTCTATTGCCCAATGGGCACGAATAGCCCTGTTTATTTTGAGAGGATCAGGTTCTAAAGAGGTAATGTAGTAACGTATTTCACAAATTGACTTTTCTGTTTGTTTATCATGTCAATATGAGGTTACTTTAACAACTGATCTCAAGTCGGACCACAATTCCTTATCATCTAAGAATGTAAGATTACCTGTTGCTTCACAGGTTCTTGTTTCAATACGTACTACTTTTGCCCAAAACACAACCAATCCCCTGTAGCATAGTAAATACAACATAGAAGGCTGAATTTTGCACTCCTCCCTGGCCTAATCCTCGAATCCTTTTACTATCAATAGCCACAACTTCGCCTTGTTTTAATTCTGCGATCGTGTTAATCCAGTATATGAAGCATGCATTAAAACAATTAGTATCTAGCTTTGCAAATACATTTTTCAATACAATCTCTGAAGAAATTCCTTCTTTAAATGGAAAGCGCTTAAGTTAAGGAACCGTCAAATAACATTACAATTGGGAAAATGACATTTACTCCCCTCCTTTCAATCAAAAACCATCGAGAATACAGATAATCCAATTGATTCTGATTAAATACCTCCCCTCTAATACGCTTATTAATCTCCCATCGATTTTAATGCGATTCATCTAGCAATACGCTTTTAATATTCGACTCTTTGCGACTTAAAATTTCGTTGTCGATAAATAATAGAAGGCCGTTAACGATTAGCAGTCTTCTATTAACAGGATCACAAAAATTGAGAACCTTTTATTTTTGCTTATACATTTACACCAAATAAATAACCTACAAATGCAGATAATCCCATTGCGATAGTTCCCCAGATAACAATTCTTAAAATGGCCTTTGTAATCTTTGAACCACCTGTTTTGGAGGAAACAGCTCCCAACATCATCAATGCGATAATGGTAAAACCATAAAGGAAAAACTCCATATTCTTTGTCGGAGCAAATAGTGTTACCAGAAGCGGTAAAATGCCGCCTGAAATAAAGGCAGCTCCAGATGCTAAAGCAGCCTGAATGGGATTGGCTTGGGTTATCTCGTTTATCCCCAACTCATCTCTCACATGTGCACCCAGAGCATCAAATTCCGTTAACTCTTTTGCCACCTGCATAGCGGTCTCCTTTTTTAAACCTCTCTTCTCATAGATCTGTGCTAAAATATTCAACTCGTTTTCAGGATAATCTTTAAGCTCCTGCGCTTCGCGTTCGATGTCAGCTTTTTCGATATCCGTTTGAGAACTTACCGACACATACTCTCCGGCAGCCATAGACAAAGCTCCTGCCACAAGTCCTGCCACCGTAGCCAATAAAAGAGCTTCTCTTGTCGTTGTTGCCGTAGCCACACCAATGGCTAAACTGGATACTGAAATTATTCCATCGTTTGCTCCCAGAACTACAGCTCTTAACCAATTGCTTTTATGGATATAGTGATTTTCTAAGTAATTATCGATTGTTACCATCTTTATATTTGCGTTAAAAATGTCGGCTAAATTATAAATTATTCTTCAATTCTGATCCTTTACGAGTGGGTGAACAGGGGAAATATTTATGAACATAATGAAGTTGGGTTTGTTTCCTATTCCGCCTAATATCATATTCCTATAGTCGTCATTGATTGCAGTTTTACCTCTTTTGGTATTTTTAGATCCTTTCGTTGTCTTTTCCTTTTCCAATAATAACAATGCTACTTTTCTTACCATATTAAAATTAGCAGGGGAATTATCTTTCTCATTACGTGATTTATCCTCATCAAAACCACATCTAAAATACAATGGAGATTGTTCTAAATTGCCCAATAGGCACGAAAAGCCTTGTTTATTTTGAGGGGATCGGGATCCAAAGAGGTAATGTAGTAACGGATTTCATAAATTGACTTTCCTGCTTGCTTGTCGTGTCTATAGGAGGTACTTTAACAACAGATTTCAGGTCAGACCACAATTTCTTATCATCTAAAAATGTAAGATTACTTGTTGCTTCACAGGTTCTTGTTTCAATACGATTGTGTCCAAAATCCGTGGTCTCATCTTTATGACATTCTTTTTGTAAATTAAATCGTTTTGTCACCTGTGCAGCCAATTCAGGTTAGTTATCTTTTACCATCAAGATGTAATCTGCCCCGTTTTCAATGATTTTTTTAGCAATTGACTTTTGGCAAGCCATTGTGTCTGCTGTCACAATACATCTATTCTGCACAATTAAATCAAGTAGTTCCGGGATGACAACGATTTCATTTTTCTTCTGATGTACTACTTTTTGTCCAAGGTATAACCAATACTCTGTGGCATAAGTAGATATGATATGGAAGGCTGATTTTTTTACTCCTGTCTGGCCTGATCCTCGAATCGTTTTACCATCAATTGCCACAACTTCACCTTGTATTAATTCTGCGATCGTGTTAATCCAGTTTATGAAGCATGCATTAAAACAATTAGTATCTAGCTTTGCAAATACATTTTTCAATACTAACTCTGAGGGAATTCCCTCTTTAAATGGAAAGTAATTGCGTAGCCAGTCTATTTTCTCTTCTCCGAACATCTGAATTAGCGACCAAGTCTCAAAACCGCTAATGACAGCAGAGATAGTTAGAAATAGGATTTCGTATAAAAGATAATAGTAGTGGCCGGAAGTTGTTCTGCGAGGGTCTTCTAATTCTGAAAATAATGTGTCAAAATAATTACTTTATTTAGTAGTGATTTCTTCGTTCCAATTTGTCATTTTTTTGGATATTATTGTCCAATGACAAACCAAAGATTGCAATTTAAAACCACATTCCTAATAACCCTATTATTAATTTAGTTCAAAATTATTAACCCGGCTAAACAACCTTAGAATTTTTTAATTCCGATTATTTCCCTAACTTCTTTAACTGTTTTTGCTGCACTTTCCTGAGCCTTTTCCATACCCATTTTTACAACCTTATTCAGATAAACCTCATCCGCTTTAATATCATTAATCTTTTCCCTGATAGGAGTTGTAAACTTAATGATATCCTCAGCCAATTGCTTTTTTAAATCCCCATAACGAATTTCACAGCTGGCATATTTATCTTTAAAATACTGAAGGGTATCCGGTGTTGAAACCACATCCATTAATGTGAATAAGTTTTGAACCGGTTCAGATATTGGAGAATCTGGCTCTGTTGGCCCACTATCAGTTACAGCACGCATCACCTTTTTTTGAAGCGGTTTAGGCTCATCCACTAAAAAAATACCATTTCCTTCAGACTTACCCATTTTGCCGGAGCCATCCAAACCAGGTATTTTAACCAAAGCCTCACCATAGTTAAATGGCTGAGGAATTTTAAAATACTCCTGCTTATACATGTTATTAAACCTGTTGGCAAACTTACGGGTCATTTCTAAATTCTGCTCCTGATCTTTTCCTACCGGCACCTTATCTGCTTTATGAATCAGAATATCAGCAGCCATTAAAACCGGATAAGTAAGTAATCCTGCATTCACATTTTCAGGTTGCTGACGTGCCTTATCCTTAAAGGATGTAGTTCGCTCCAACTCACCCAAATAGGCATTCATACTTAAAAGTAAGCTTAATTCCGCAATTGCCGGAACATCACTTTGAATATAAATAGTTGACTTTTCAGGATCTAATCCACAGGCTAAATACTCTGCTAACACCTGACGAACACTACTATGCAGATTTTCTGGAGTTGGATGTGTTGTTAAGGAATGATAATCTGCAATAAAAAAATAACAGTTATACTCATCCTGCATTCGCAGAAAGTTTTTTACAGCTCCAAAATAATTTCCCAAATGTAAGTTTCCTGTTGGACGTATCCCGCTTACTACCGTTTGCATAGCAAATAATTAGTTATATAAATCTGAATAATTCGATAAAAACCAACAACTCTTTGCTTAACACAAAGTGTTATTGAGATAATTGACCGACAAAAATGACAAATTTTTTCTGAAATGTATGGTATCTGGCAAATTTATTTATGAATCCATTTAAAAATCTATGCTCTTGCAAATATCATACCTGACCTATAGGGGTTTAATGTGAGGAAATATGCCTATGTATTGTAAGGATATTTGATTTAACCGACAAATTCTACTCATAATAAAAAAAACATGAAGAAATTATTTATTGTCAGCTCTTTTACTGTACTCATATTAAGTGCCTGTTCTAACGATAACGTTGAAGAATACTACAGTACAAAAGAATGTGACACTGAAAATGTAACCTATAGCGGCACAATAAACCCTGTTATTGATCGCAATTGTAAATCCTGCCATTATTCAGGAAATGGCAGCGGCGTTACACTTGAATCATATACCGATATAAAAACCAATATTGATAATGGAAGGATTACAGGAGCCATTAAACACATGCCCGGTTTCAGTCCCATGCCTCAAGGAGGTAAGTTAGATGATTGCACCATCGCAAAAATTGAAGCATGGATTAATAATGGGGCTCTGAACAACTAAAAAAATTTTAACCTGAAGTTCAAAAATCATTATCATGAAAAGTACCATCTTTATAATATCCGCACTCTTGATTCATTCGGTTTTAATAGGCCAAAGCACCGATGATTTAATGAATGAATTATTAGAAACGGAAGATCCTGTTGTAACCAGTACATTTAAAACTACACGCATCATTAATGGACATTCCATTGAACAACCCGCCAAAGGGGAACTTGACTTTAGAATTTCACACCGGTTTGGGAAAATTAATTCCGGTTCATATGAACTTTGGGGTCTGGATCAGGCAACCATTCATTTGAGTCTGGAATATAGCCCCCTGGATTTTTTAACTGTGGGTATTGGGCGAAGTTCCTACAAAAAGACATTTGATGGATATACCAAGTTCAGCCTGTTTAAACAGCAAAAAGGAGTTCCGGTATCTATCAGCTATTTAGTCAGCTCTGAAATAACAACCCTGAAAAATGAATTAAAAGATTTTCAATTGAAGCACAGAGTAGCCTATGTACACCAAATACTTATTGCCAGAAAGTTTACCAGACAATTTAGTTTACAAATCACGCCGTCTCTTATACACAAAAATCTTGTTGAATCTACAAATAGTGATAATTCAATTTGGGCTTTAGGTTTTGGTGCCAGGTATAAGCTAACCAATAGACTCAGTGTAAATGCAGAAACCTACATCTCTGATCATGTTGAAATTTTCAATGGTCCAAAATACTATAACCCATTGTCTTTTGGAATTGACCTTGAAACCGGGGGACATGTTTTTCAGATAATGGTTACCAATGCGGTGCCAATGCGCGAAGTTGGCTTTATTACAGAAACAACAGGAAATTGGGGAAACGGAGATATTCATTTGGGCTTTAATATATCCAGAACCTTTAATTTATAAACAATTGCAGCGACTGCAAACATCATAAATAACAATCATCATGAATTTCCGAACCTCCTTAAACTGAATTAAAAGCAAAATCACAAAGGATTACAAGATATTTAAGGTGGTTCACAATGTTTAACTAAAAAAAAAGAAATGAAATCAATATTTATTCTATTAGCTTTGATGATTCCTCTATTATTGAAGGCTCAAAACTTCAGTACTAAAACAGGCACAGCTAAATTCCACTCTGATGCTCCTCTTGAGGATATTGATGCCGTTACCAATCAAATGGTAGGTGTTCTGAATACAGAAACCGGAGATCTTACTTTTGCATTACTCATCAAATCATTTCAATTTAAAAAAGCGTTGATGCAGGAACATTTTAATGAAAATTACCTGGAATCTGACAAATATCCCAAAGCTGTATTCAAAGGAAAAATAATAGATCACGATCCTATTACGCTTAAAAAAAATGGCAGGTTAAATATTAAAGTAAAAGGAACACTGAACTTACATGGAGTCACTGAAGAAATAAGTACTGATGCCACGCTAGTTATTAACGATGATAATATTCAGGGAACTGCAAAATTCAGTGTAATGCCCGAAGATTATCGAATTAAAATACCTCACACAGTTAGAAATAATATTGCAAAGATAATTGAGGTAACAATTCAGGTCATACTAAAACCTCTTGAATAAAATACGAGGATATGAAAAAGAAACATTTACTCATTGGAATTATTATTATTGGTTTTATTGGTGGTACAATCGGATACCTTCAGTACAATAAACCCCATATTGATTATTCTAAAACCGAGCCAGAAATACGAACCAGTGCTGAAATAATTATTAATGATTATAAATCCGACGAAAAACAAGCCAATGACAAGTATTCAGGTAAAGTTATTGAAATTACAGGTTTACCTGTGAACTTATCAAAACTCCCCAATGGAAAAGCATTCATTACTTTAAATGATAATTTCATGGGGGTAATATGCCAGTTTGATTCAGGCTATGTGGCCAGCAACAGTAATTTATTTAATAAACCCCCAAAGGACAAAATAATAACAATTAAAGGACGATGTGATGGTTATTTAACAGATGTCAGACTATCTAAATGTTCAATTATCAATTAATGACTGATTATTAATTCTTAAATTTTATTATTATGAAAACACCTGATTATTTTAAAATCTTTTTAATGCTATTCGTGATGGGAACGTTTATGGCTTGTTCGGATGATGATGGAAACAACGAACCGAATGAGATTCTGATAACACAAAGTCAGCTGGATGGTGCAAACAATTTCCTGGATGATTTCACAGGCGGTGCTTTCCCTCATGGAGGACCTGATGGAACTACCGGCGATCAAACACTTAGGTATGTATACTCTTCTCTCTCTGCACTCTCAGGCACTGTTAGTCCAGGAACAATTGTGACAAAAAAGACCTTTGCCAAAGATGACAATGGTAATCCTACGGATCTGTATGTTTCGTTTGTAATGGTAAAAAGAGAAGCGGGATACGACCCCGATAACAAAGACTGGGAATATATGATGATTCCTTTTGATGACATGAATGATTATATGACAAAACCATTTGGAACACTCCCAAATGTTAGTGCAGCCAACAGGGGCAAATTGGCCAATTGCATAAGCTGCCACTCCGGTGCTGGTGGAAGTGATTATCTATTTGTAAACGACTAATAAACAACAGGGCTTTAACTTAAGTTAAGGCCCTGTATTATATTTTCAGCAACAATTAAGATAATACCGATTCTACAACAACTTCTCTTGTTTGGTCTTCCAGAACAGTTATGGAAACATCATATCTATTCTGGGGTAATAGCGACTCAATTTTTTCCGGCCATTCAACAAAGCAATAACTATCTGAATAAAAATAATCTTCATAACCCAGATCAAAGGCTTCCTCTTCTTCTTTAAGTCGATAAAAGTCAAAGTGATAAATCGAATCCCCACCTTCAGTATTATACTCATTAACAATAGCGAACGAAGGACTATTCACAACATCAATTACTTTGAGCTTTTCACATAAAGCCTGAATAAAAGTAGTTTTTCCGGCACCCATTGAACCATAAAAACAAAAAACTGCAGGTTGATTAAATAACTTTATAAAATCCTCTGCTACATCATCTATTTTATCAATAGACGGAATTAAAAATTTATTCATTATTCAATTGTCCTTGAAAATTTATTTATTCTTCGGAGATAAAATTACATAGGGAATCAACATCTCCTCCATGGATATCCCTCCATGCTGGAAAGTATCTTTATAATAACTCACATAGTGATTGTAATTATTAGGATAAGCAATGAAATCATCATTGGTTGCAAAAATATAACTGGTAGAAATATTCACCTTTGGCAACATCATTTCCTCTGGCTTTTTTGCTTCAAAAACTTCTTTAGCATTATAGTCCAGACTTTTACCTTGTTTATATCTCAGATTGGTATTGGTATTTCTATCGCCAACCACTTTAATTGCATTTTTCACTCTGATAGTACCATGGTCGGTAGTAATAATCACTTTTACATCTTCCCCTTCTAATTTATCTAACAGTTCATTCATTACCGAATGTAAAAACCAGGATCTGCTTAGTGATCTGTATGCAGACTCATCGTTTGCTAATTCTTTAATCATTTTACTCTCAGTACGGGCATGTGATAACATATCCACAAAATTAAATACCACAACAGATAAATCATCATTTAACATGTTTGGATAATTATCCATCATTTGCTTTCCCGATTTTATATTACTGATTTTATGATAGGAGTATTTTATTTTCTTCCTGAACCTCTCAAAAAAAGTACCTATGAGTTGCTCTTCAAACTGATTCTTACTTCCCTCTTCATGTTCATCTAACCAATATTGAGGATACATTTGTTTTATTTGTGCCGGCATCAGACCCGAAAACAGACTATTACGGGCATACTGTGTGGCTGTTGGCAAAATACTGCTATACAGATTTTCATCTTCCAAACGATAATTCTTTAACAATTCCTGTTTTATCATTAACCACTGATCAAACCTGAAATTATCAATCACCAGCATCACCACTTTTTCTTCCTTATCAATCAATGGCAGAACAACCTCCTTCATTAGTTGATGAGACATCAGAGGCGCATCATCCACATCTCCCGCAATCCAATCAGTATAATTACGCTTCACAAATTTTGTAAACGCATGGTTAGCCTCCGTTTTCTGCATCTTCAATACCTCATCCATCTCCCCCTTTGTATCCTCCAACTCAATCTCCCAGAAAACCAATTGCTTATACACCTCAACCCAGTCTTTAAAACTATAGGAATCGTTAATTTTCAAGCCAATTTTACCAAACTGAGTCTGATAATTACTGGTAGTTTTTTCGGCTACTAATCGATGCTGATCTACATGCTTTTTTATGGTTAATAAAATCTGCTTGGGATTAACCGGCTTTATCAAATAGTCAGATATCTTACTACCAATAGCCTGATCCATAATATCTTCCTCCTCACTCTTGGTAATCATCACTACCGGAAGTTCAGGCACAATATTCTTAAGCTGACTAAGAACCTCCAGCCCACTTAATCCAGGCATATTTTCATCTAAAAACATCAAATCAAAATGTTCCTCCTCAATAATCTGCAGGGCATCTTGTCCGTTAGTGGCCGTTTTTACATGAAATCCTTTTTCCTGAAGATACAGAATATAAGCTTTTAACAAATCAATTTCGTCATCAACCCATAAAATATTCACTTTGCTCACATCCATCATATCTCTCTTATTTTCAATAGTTATCGTTGTAAAAATCCTGATAAACCGGATAAGCATCTTCATTTTTCAAACGAAAGAAATTATCCTCTGTAATAGCCCAAAGGTAGGGCTGCATTCTTCCAATCTCTCTCATCAAAAAGCTATCCGCTTTCACCACATTCAAATATTCTTTGGCCTCTGCAGCACTTTCAAAGCCTTTTACTTTCACATACAAATACCCCGTTCCCTTAGCTCCGTACTCCACTTCCAGATTTTTATTCTTTACGCCTTTGGTGTAATTCGTAAATACTGTACCTGTACGCTGTATATTTATCCTCCCCTTACGAAATAAAATTAAAGCACTGTGAGGTCCATCCTTTTTTACAAAATCCACTAATGGCTTCTTTTCCTCTGGCACAACATCTTTTTCACTTTCATCAGGAACCGGAGAAACAACCTCCTTTTCTATTGGTTCAGAAACTATACTATCTCCAGTTACATCTTCTACTGCAACATCAGGCGTCTCTTTGCGTTGAACGGTTTCTTCTTCAGGTTTCTTTTCAGTTGCGACCTTCACCTCCCTATTCTCTATAGAATCAGCCTCCGTTGTCGCCTTCTCTTTTTCAATATGAACACTTTCCGGTTCCTTTTTAAAAGCATCTGCTGATAAATAGTTTTCTCTGAAAAACTCTTCATATCCGATTTTATCTCCTGATGAAAGTAAAAACTCCAGATTCTTATTATGAATTACATATAATTGATAATCCTGAATATTATCTACTTCAAATACATCCTCACGTTCTCGTAACGAATAGTAATAATCAAGTGCTTCTAACCTGTTTTTAAATCCATTCACTTCAAAAACAGGTGATCCATCAGGAAGTTTAGAACTTTTCATTTCATAATCATTCAATAAAAACTTAGAAAAGTTATAATCAGCAATATTAAACTTCAGTCGATTCAAGTCAGCTTCCTTATTAACTAACAGAATTAAACTATGAGGTGACTTATTATCAACAATGTAAGATGTTGGAACAGCAACTAATGCATCTACAATTCCACTTTTCTGGTTTTCTAAGGCAAGTTCTTTAGATCGCACATCAATCAAATTAGAACTAACAGGACCTTTCACAGGAGAACGCCCCTGATTATACAGGTTCAACATTTTAATAGCAACAGGAGTAACATCACTATCCGGATAATCATCTTTTACTTCCGTAAGTTCGGAAACAAAACCAGTTAAATCACCTGATTTAGCATATGATAAACCTGCTAAAAACTTAAACTTAGGAATCAGCCTGTTTTCTTCATCTATTTCTTTTGCCCTTTTATAATTTTCAACCGGTGATACAAAATCATTAAATAAATAATTGGTATACGCTTGCTGATACAAACGCTCCACTTCCTGAAGTTTTGCCTCTCTCTTTTTAAAGAAATCGGGATCATTTAAGAATGCTGTAAATTCACCATCAGGAAATTTACTTACCAGCATATTACGAATCCTTTGCATACCCATATTATCATCCTGAATTTCATAACACAAGTATAAATTCATCAATACATCTTCCAGGTACTTGCTATCAGGGAATCTTGTTAAAACCTGATTAAATGCATCTATCGCAAATGGTATATTCTGTAATTCATCTTTATAAATAATTCCCATTAGCACCAGACTTTCTTCAATAGCTTCATCCGATTTCTGAATGGCATCCGCTGTCAGTGGTAAATCTTTTAAATAGGTATCTGCACTTAACGGGTTTTTATCCCTGGCATCTATTACGGCCTGTAATCCACTATCTTCCTGCGGAATAGAATCATTCTCCTCAGAACCTTTTTTTGGAAAAGCTATATCCGGATTTCCGGGTTCTCCAGGCATCATTACTTCTTCTAAAACAACTTCCTTATTTGCTCTACGCCAGTTATCTTCTAACTTACGACGTCCCCATCGTTTTTCAAACTCCAGCTTACCCATCCCAACGGAGTTCATATTATAAAAATACCATTTTCCTCCTTGTTGCCGGTTATTAACCTGACTATAGGAGTTGTTCATGTAAAAATCTCCCTGACTGGCTAATTGCTGTTGTTGTTTTTCCTCTTTTTGCCGGTCTTTTTCGGCTTCAATTAATTGATTAATATATGCCATCATTTCACTCTCCGGCATTTTTGCAATTCTTTGCAAGCTATCTTCCCGCTCAACGGTATTAATATGAGTTACCAGATCCTGCAGGCTTTCATGCAAATCAGCAATACTATCATAGTCTGCGAATGTTTCATCCAGATTGGTCATGGCTGAATCAAGATAATAATAGGATGGTCTGTACTCTGGTCTTTGATAATAAATGTTGGCCAACTCATAAAATGATAATCCCTTCTGATAATTGTTATTGGTACTTTTTTCTACCGAAGTCAATAAATTATCAATAGCCGGTTGCTCCTGTTTCTCAGCCTTATAAGCCATAGCCAGTGCATAATAAATCTGATCTTCATATTCTTTATTACGCTTATCTCTCAGCAATTTTTTAATCTCTTTTTGTACGGCTGCCAGTCCCCCCTCACCAAACATTACACTGGCACGATTAACCTTTGCATTAAAAGCCATTTCGTAAGGCGGATTTAATCTGATCACATCTTTATAGGCTTCCGATGCCTCCTGATAACGATCCAGAGTATGGTAGACCTGAGCTAACACAAAAGTAAAACGAAGCCTGTAGTATTTCGACCAGGCTCCATTAATGGCATCCTGAAGAAACGGAACTGCTTCAGCATATTTTTTTTGTCTCAAATAATAATCAGCATAAGTTGCAGCAAATAATCCATATAATTTTTCCGGAGCTTTACCCTCTATTCCATAATTATCCAGCAATAATTTGGCTTTTGTGTAATCTTCCAGTTCAATAGCAGCTCTTGCATTGTAAATTTCTGCTTCTGCCCATTCTGCACCCGGCTGAAACTCACGAAACATATAAGCAAAACTTTGCTGAGCCAGATAATATTCATGCTTATAGAAGTGTGCCTTCCCAATCATTAAATAGGCATTATCAACCCATTTATTAAATTCATTCCGGCTCAAAAACTTTTGATACTTCAGCGACTGGTCTCCACTTTGTTTTTTAGGTTTCTTGCGTATCGAATGTTTTTTTACCAGCTTGGTTCCTTTTTGTATTGCCCGGTCCATCTGACTTTCCGCAACACTTTTATTGGCTTCCTTAGAATCCGGAAATAACGTCAATATCTGCGTATAGTCATCCTTATTGGATATCTGAATCTCTTTTATCCCTTCCTTTAAACTCTCATTTCCGTTAAAAAAAACGTTATAATGAGCAGTAAGATTATGGTAATTCCGACTAAGCCATGTATTTTTCCTGGTAGAACACCCCCATAAAAAAAGCAGAGCAAGTAAAAAATATATTTTATTTTTAATCATTGGTTCAAATTTAGGCAGCCCTCATCTCAATTAAAACTGCCTTTCAACAAAAATATTATATCAAAAATCAAAAATAAGGATAAGCCTCAAACAAATGATATATACTGCTTCCTGATTTATTCAATTAAGCAGTATTCAATAACTCTCCTTATTCCAAACTTAAACGGTTATTATATAATTAATAAACAACATATAAAATCCTGTAACAATAATAAATAATAACCGTTCTATATTATTAGCAAATATATTTGAATTATAAGTGTTTTAAAACTTTTACTCTGTTATTATTTCAGGTAATGAAATTGTTTAATAAATAATCTCTATTAAAGTCTAAAACTTTAAAAAATGAGTTTTCATGCCTGCGAAAAATAAAAAGTAACTATTTTTAGAATCTGTTTAGGTTTGTTATTTAAAACAGATATGAACCTTTTAATGTCAGAATAAAACACAACAGCCTCTTTGTCCGGGAATTTAAAAGTAAGCTATCAATGAAAATTCATATTGTAGAAGATGACAGAGTATTTAACAAACTCATAGAGCGTTCTTTGTCTCTAAACCCTGATTTTGTTATTGACACATTTTTTGATGGTGAGTCCTTTTTTAAACAACTGCCCGACAATCCGGATATTGTTACGCTGGATCTTGGTTTACCGGATCACACCGGAGAAGAGATTCTTAAACAGATAAAAAAGTTTAATGCGGATATTGAGGTCATTATCATCTCTGGTCAGGACAGCATTACAACTGCGGTTAACTTATTAAAACAAGGCGCATATGACTATATTACCAAAGATGAAAATATAAAAGACCGACTGCTAAACAGCATTAATAACATACGTAATAAAAAGAAGCTACTCGACGAAATTTCCCTGCTTAAAAATGAAATTGCCACAAAGTACAATTTCGGGAAAGCTATTATAGGCGATAGCCCGGTAATGAAAGATGTATTTGCTCTCGTACAAAAAGCAATTAAAGTTCCGAACATTAACGTATCCGTCTACGGCGACACCGGCACAGGCAAAGAGTTAATTGCCAAGACCATCCATTACAACTCCTTGCGCAAAAACAAACCTTTTATTGCGGTTAACATGGGTGCTATTCCCCGCGACCTCATCGAAAGCGAATTATTCGGACACGAAAAAGGGGCTTTTACGGGAGCCATCATGACAAAAAAAGGAAAATTCGAAGAAGCCGAAGGAGGAACCATTTTCTTAGATGAGATTGGTGAAATGGACATTAACCTACAGGTGAAACTATTACGTATTTTACAAGAACGTGAAATTACACGTGTTGGCGGCAATGAAGTTATTAAAGTGAATACCCGAATTATCACAGCTACCAATAAAGACTTAATGGAAGAGGTAAAACTGGGTAATTTCCGCGAAGATTTATATTATAGGCTACTGGGTTTACCTATCCACCTACCACCATTAAAAAACAGGCAGAACGATATCATTACACTAAGTCAGTTCTTTTTAAATAGTTTTTGTGAAGACAATAAGCTAGATTCTCTGACCTTTACATCGCGGGCAAAAAAGAAACTATTAAGCTACAACTTTCCCGGGAACGTTCGAGAACTAAAGGCCATTATTGAACTAAGCGCAGTAATGGCCAGCGACCATCAGATTGATGAAGAAAACATACTATTTAACTCCACCAATGCCGAGTTAGATATCCTTGCAGAAGAAATGACTTTAAAGGAATACACTGAACGCATTATTCGTCATTACCTTCGCGAGTATGACAACAATGTGCTTAAAGTTGCTAAAAAGCTCGATATCGGAAAATCAACCATCTACAATCTAATCAAACGAGAAAAACAAAGTGATATTTAGTCATTTCAATTAAATTCCAAATAGTTGACACTTTAAATTAAACATTTGGGCGTTACCCTCCTTGCAACCTGCAATGTTCAATTGAAAATTATCAGGTCGGGTCAGGCTTTCCGTTACTACTCCACGCTTGCCTGTCACCACATAAAACTTTTTCTCATCCATTCAATTCTCATCCCTCCATTCCACTCACCCATAATATATCGCTGCGGGGTATCCACTTCAATCCTTAACGCAAATTGGCAATACTATGCATAAACAATCTTATCTCCCGAACATGTTTAAAAACATACACATAAACATATCTATTTTTTACTATATGTATATATTTGCAGTTCTATAAATGTAGGGAAGTTAATTTCTTATTACATCAATTTCACTATGAGGCTGGCGTTAAATAATTTTAAAGAACAAGTTTATACAAGCTGTAAATTATTGCGATAAACAAGGGCTGAGCCAAGCTTACCTAAGCTATAACGAGTGAAGCAATAAACTTGAAATAAATGGAGAAACATAATTACAACGATACTCCATAACACATACTCATCAATACTCTGAAATGATAACACTAAAATCATTGAAATATTGGTATTACAGAATCGGACAACTCATGGCAAAAAGATTCTGAACCCTAACATTTATAAAACAATAAATCCAGACTTAACCACAGGTTAGAAACAAAAAATAAGATTTTATATAAAATGAAGTACGTAATCGTTGGAGGTGTTGCAGGAGGAGCTACCACTGCTGCCCGATTAAGAAGAATTGACGAGAAGGCAGAAATAATCATGTTTGAGAAAGGGCCACATATCTCGTATGCAAACTGTGGTCTACCCTATTACATAGGTGGGGTAATTAAAGACAGAGAGAAACTTCTGGTACAAACACCGGAATCATTTGGAGCACGATTCAATATTGATATCAGGATATATTCTATGGTTACTTCAATTGATCCCCAAAAGAAGGAAGTAACAATTCAATCCATAAAAACAGGCGAAAGTTATACTGAAAGTTATGACAAACTAGTACTATCCCCTGGAGCATCACCGGTTAAACCCCCAATACCAGGAATTGACTTACCCAATATTTTCACCATACGTAACGTAGAAGACACCGATAAGATTAAGTCTTTTGTAGATGATACAACACCCCGGACAGCAGTGGTTGTGGGAGCTGGCTTCATTGGTTTAGAAATGGCTGAAAACCTGCACCACAGAGGAGTAAAAGTATCCGTTGTAGAAGCTTCATCTCAGGTTATGAACATGATGGATAGCGAGGTAGCAGCCCCTTTACATCATCATTTTAAAGAAAAGGAAGTCGGTTTATTCCTGGAAGATGCAGTTAAAGAATTTAAGAAAGTTGATGATTTAATTGAAGTATCATTATCTAGTGGAAGAATTATTCAAGCTGATTTTATTATACTCTCCATTGGTGTAAAACCAGACACAACACTGGCCAAAGAGGCTGGATTAAAAATCGGAGAAACTGGTGGTGTTTGGGTAAATGAATATCTGCAAACATCAGTTGAAGACATTTATGCAGTTGGCGACAGTATTGAATTTCCTCATCCCATAACCAACAAACCAACCATTGCCTTTTTAGCAGGGCCGGCAAATCGACAAGGCAGAATATTGGCCGACAACATGGTTTATGGCCACAACAGAAAATATAGAGGCTCAATAGGAACAGCCATTGCCAAGGTATTTGATATGACAGCCGGTATTACCGGATTAACCCATCGCGCCTTAAAAGCAGAAGGAATTAAACACGATTGTACCATTGTACATGCAGGTTCACACGCCGGATATTATCCGGGATCCATGCAAATGATGCTAAAAATTAGCTTTGATCCTAAAACAGGTAAATTATTCGGAGGTCAGGTAATTGGCTACAAAGGCGTTGACAAGCGATTAGATCTACTGGCAACAGTAATTAAAAATGGAGGAACTGTTTATGATTTACAGGAAATTGAACATGCATACGCCCCTCCTTTTAGTTCAGCTAAAGATCCGGTAAACCAAGCTGGTTATAATGCAGAAAATATTATTAAAGGATTATTTAAACCTTTATCGCCATTCAAATTTCATAAGCGCATTAAAAAAGAATGCTTTGTGTTGGACATCCGTACTCCTGAAGAATATTCAATTGATGCCATAGAAGATTCTGTAAACATTGAACTGGATAAAATCCGTCAGAACATGGATCGTATACCCAAGGATAAAAAGATACTTATTTATTGTGGTGTGGGATTACGTGGCTATGTTGCAGCAAGGATACTAAAGCAAAATGGATTTGATGATGTTTATAATTTATCAGGAGGATTAAAAGTTTATAAACAAGCCATGGCTGAACAATCTAACGCCATATTTTTCACACACGATAAAAAACAAGAAGAAACAAAGGAAACGATGCCAAAAATTGATGCAAAATCATTAGCCGTAGACGCATGTGGCTTACAATGTCCCGGACCGATACTTAAATTAAAAGAAAGTATTGATGCCATTGAATATGGTGATAGATTAGAGGTAAAAGCAACAGATCCCGGCTTTTTTAATGATGTAGCATCCTGGTGTAAAGTTACCGGAAACCGATTGGTAAATCGGGAAAATAATGCAGGAGAAATTACTGCTATCATCGAAAAATTTAAAAAAGACGAAACAAACAGCACAGTTTCCAAATCTGATGCTGATCATAAAACCATGGTGGTATTTAGTGACGACATGGATCGTGCATTAGCATCGTTTGTTATTGCCAATGGAGCTGCTAGTATGGGTAAAAAGGTTACCATGTTCTTTACTTTCTGGGGTCTAAATGTTATTAAAGACGTTAACAGACCAAGAGTTAAGAAGGATATGATGGGCAATATGTTTGACAAAATGATGCCCGGACATGCCGGAAAACTCAAACTCTCAAATATGAATATGGGAGGAATGGGACGTCGTATGATGAAGCTTCGTATGAAAGATAAAAATGTAGATGCACTTGAAACTATGATACAACAAGCTCAAGAAAGTGGCATTAACATGATTGCCTGCCAAATGAGTATGGATATTATGGGCGTACATAAAGAAGAATTGATTGATGGCGTTCAAATTGGAGGGGTAGCAAATTACCTTGAGGAAGCCGAGCAATCCAATTTGAATTTGTTTATTTAAGAAGATATCCCCCAATCAACAATACCAGAGCTGCATTAGAAATAATGTGGCTCTTGTTGTTTCCATCACTTATTCCATTAAGTGTCAACTTTACTCAGTTATTTTTTGAGAAACCGGAATCAATAGCTGCAATTTTATTGAGGTAAAATTCTCCCTCTTGCTTAATCTAATAACCTGAGTTCGACATAAAATTTTGGATTTATCTCATATAATCAATGATTATACAGGTATTCGATAGAACTATGTTTCAGACCGCCTATAAATAGTGAGATTCAACTGAAAATTATGAAACGAGTATTTTGCGAGTTCAATGTGTCCTATCATAAAGTTTCCACATTAAAGAATAGCGGGCTATTTTGAATAATTTTCAGGAAGAAGATCGCTGTTTAGTTCCTGATTATTGCTGCGTTCAGCATAATCAAAGTAAACTTTGCTTCTACATTCACTTATCGCAATAATTATAAGAGGAAACTCTCATACTTTGCATAAAAAACTGATCTGCTTCGTTAAATTTAGCGAGCTAGCCCTGCAAAATTTGCCTTGTATATCAGCCTTTTATGTCAATCTGAATGCTAAAAATTTTAATCGAACTCAGGTTATAACAATGCATACACAATTTACCAACATGCAGATTTTAGCCAATAATGAATTATAGTATTTGTGATTCTTTTCAAATGGTTGAATAAATTCTTATAAATATCTATAATCCATTTTAATCTAGAATATAAGAGTACTTTCTTCGTTTATAACTTAAATTACTATTATCCAACAGTATGTTCTAATGTGAATTAATTATTTTTGCAAAATGATTTAGCATATATGGCTTAAGTATCTGTAAAAGTACTATATGAAAGACATCGAAATTACTTAGACCCATTATTCATTATCATGCATTTGTGAAACTTGAGTTATGACAACACTGTTGAAACACACAACAACAACAATAATTTTATGGATGTTAGCCATTGCGGTTCAGGCAGAATTGACCAACAGCATGTTCAACATCAGGCATATAGGCTATTCAGAAGGTCTCAGCAGTCAACGCGTGTTTTCTATTGTTGAAGATGAGAACGGTGCAATGTGGATTGCTACAAAAGCAGGAATAGATCGCTATAACGGAAATGTGGTTAAGAGCTATACATTATCGGGCAACTATTATTACGGCGACATGGGCGGGCGTATACTTCGTTTGCTATACGATAAACAGTACGGATTGTGGGCATATGACAACACAGGAAGGATCTATCGTTATTCGATCCTGAATGACAGATTTGAACAGTACCTGTATCTGGGCCAATTTATCAACGAAGAAATCATTTTAAATAAGCTGTCTCTGGATCAGAACGGAACATTATGGTTGGGGCTCAGCATCGGGCTATATAAGAAAGAAGCAGATAAACCTGTCACTTCAGTCATAAACGGACAATATGTAAATGACATTTTATTCACAGGCGAATCACTTTTTGCCGGTACATCCACGGGGGTGCTTCAACTTTTATACTCGCATCCAGACAAGGCAGACTGGCTGTTAAAGGGCAAGGATGTACAGACACTCTTCTACAACGAAAACGGAAATGAACTTTGGATAGGAACCTTCAATAATGGCCTGTGGGCGATGGATTTAAACACATCAACCCTGCTCCACCTAAAAGAACAAAGTTCCGGTTTTCTGAATCCGATAAGAGCGATCACAAGCTTTGACAAACATACCCTGCTGGTAGGAATAGACGGAGGAGGAGTTTACGCAGTGGATCTGGATTCGAAAAAATGTCATCTGCTCATGAGTACAGAAGATAGCACAGATATTTTTCTACAAGGTAACGGAATCTATGCCGTCACCAGAGACAGACAAGGAAACATCTGGATCGGAAGTTACACCGGAGGTGTATCAGTTGCCATTCTGTTGAAATACCCGATTACGGTGTTAACGCATCAAAAAGGTAATACACAATCAATAGCAAATAACAACATCAATGATATAGAAGAGGATACCAACGGAAACCTGTGGTTTGCCTCCGACTTCGGAATCAGTGTCCGGGATACATCTTCTCACAAATGGGGTCACGGGTTAAAAGGAGTAGTTGTAGTGGCCTTGTGTAAAGGGGAAGATGGCTCCATGTGGGCAGGAACATATGGAGACGGCATCTACCTTCTGAACAGCCGGCAACAGGTCATCAGTCATCTTACCAAGCAGCAGGGAGGGCTTACAACAAACTATATTTTTTCGATAAAACAGGATACCGGAGGAAACTTATGGGTGGGAGGTCTGGACGGACAACTGCTGATGATGGATAAAAAGGGATACCCCGAAAGAGCATACGATATTAAATGGATTAATTCCATAGAGGTGGTCAGCCGTGATCAAATAGCCATCGCCACTGTGAACGGCTTCTGCCTGGTAAACAAACGTACCGGAGATATACAACGCTATGTAACCTCTCAGGAATATAAAAAACAAAGTGTCAGTGCCTATATCATATCCATGCTTTTTAATGCAGACAGCACTGTTTGGCTGGGTACAGAAGGGGGTGGGCTAAGCCTGTACGATATGCGAAACCGAACGGTAAGAACATTCACTACGCAGGACGGCCTTCCGTCTAACGATGTATACAGCCTGCAACATGATGCCAGAGGACGTCTTTGGATAAGTACGGGGAAAGGGCTTGCACTAATCGAAGACTTTCAGGTATCGAACCTTAATTATGTGGGTGACATAGACAAGGAATATAACAAATCGTCTTTTGCCCGACTGACAGACGGAAGATTTGCCTATGGCAGTACAAAAGGCGTTGTTTTAATCACACCCGATGCCATCACCATGACAAACTATCAGGCTCAATTGAGATTTACCGGCCTGACAATAGACTATCTGACCGCAGATGAAGAAAAGCGCCTACGCCCTGAAGTCTATGATATGTTGGCTAAGGGCATGGTTCAACTTGACTACAAACACAACTCATTCGCTGTCAGCTTCGAGTCGATCAATTATCGCTTTCAACGTGACATTGCTTACCAGTATATTCTGGAAGGATACGAGAAATCATGGAGCAGCTTATCGCCCAACGGTATGGTGAGATACACCAATGTATCTCCGGGTTCTTATCTCCTTAAAGTACGCAACTTGCGACGGAATAACGGAAAAATTATATCCGAACAAACACTTGTATTAAAAGTGGCTCAACCCTGGTGGAATTCATGGTGGGCATGGATCGTTTACATTTGCATCGGAGGCATCGTCCTTTCCTTTATCTGGCGTTACAAGAGCAATCAACTTCAGAAACGGTACGATGAAGACAAAATAAAGTTTTTCATTGATACTGCGCATGACATCAGGACACCTGTAACACTTGTTATGGCTCCTTTAGAAGACCTATGTAAGGAGAAAGGGCTTTCGGACAAAGCCCTTTACCTGCTGAAACTAGCGCAAAGCAATACAAACAAGCTCTATACTCTCATCACTCAGCTACTTGAATTTGAAAAAGTAGATACACACAAGAAACAGCCGGTATTAAGCCCGTTAAATCTCAACGACATCCTTGCAGAAGAGATTGCCGGTTTCCAGCCACTGTGCGATAAGAAACAATTGCACTTAAGTCTTTCGCTGCCCGATGAAGATGTTTACATAATGGCAGACTTACATATTGTAGAGAAACTTCTGGATAATCTTATTTCCAATGCCTGCAAGTATACGATGCCACAGGGTGATGTCTGCATAAGTTTAAACTACACAAAACGAAAAGCCATTATAGAAATCAAAGATAGTGGTATTGGCATTCCGAAAAAGGCAAAAAAACATTTGTTCACGGATGTTTACAGAGCCGAAAATACGAAAAAATCGAACGAAGGAGGAACTGGCTTCGGTCTCTTGCAGGCAAGCCGGATAATAAAAACACTGCACGGAAAGATCACCTTTCAATCCGAAGAGAACAAAGGCAGCACTTTTACAGTAACGTTACCCAGAACCTATGACCTTCCCCAACCTGTCTCTAAGCAAAATATTACACCTAAGGAGCTCGTACTCTCCGGATCTACAGATGTTGCAAAGCAAGAAGTGAGCGAGACCGGGAATATAAGCAGGCAATCGGGGAAAGATACCCTGCTTATAGTAGAAGATCACGAAGCCCTCCGATACTACTTGCGTAAAACGTTCGAGAACGACTTCAGGGTGGTTGACGTTTCAGACGGAGAAGAAGCACTCTCATACCTCGAAAATGAATACCCGGATCTGATACTATCCGATGTTATGATGCCTGGTATACAAGGGGATGAACTTTGCAGAATGGTCAAAGACAATCCGGACACCTCGGGTATACCATTCATCCTGCTTACTGCAAAGGTTAATCATGCTGCCACCGTTGAAGGACTACAAAAAGGTGCTGACGACTATATTCCCAAACCTTTCAGCACCGAGATTCTAACACTGAAAGTACAGAGCCTGATTGCTAACAGAAACAGGCAAAGGGACTTTTTTATGCGGCAAGCTTTGCTGCAAGTTGAAGCAGGTAAAATACATCCAGATACTAATGAAAGTCAGAATACAACCATAAAAACCGATGACAATAAGACGGATGAACCAGATTCGGATATACTTTCGGAAAGCGATCGTCAGTTTATCACACAGGCGACTCAGATTATCATCGGTAACATAAGCAACATGGATTTTAATATCAATACGCTTTGCCAGGAAATGGCCATGAGCCGAACGCTCTTTTACAGCCGCCTTAAATCGTTGACCGGAAAAGGACCACAAGAGTTCATACGCATCATCCGGCTTCAGAAAGCTGCCGAACTATTGAAAGAAGGTAAAAACGTAACAGAAGTTGCTACAGACACCGGATTTGTAAATACAAAATATTTTAGTTCGCTATTTAAGAAACAATTTGGCATACAACCCAGCAGATACAATCAATCCGATTCAGCGTAGTAATCAATTAAAGAACGGAATTTATTCGATTAACATGTCGATGGCTTGCTACCTTTTATTAACACAACTACAACCTGCAAGAATATACATAACACATGCAGATCTATAGGAATTTGAAGACTCTACATTGGAGGATTTAAAGAAAATGTCAGTTATCAAACCTTATTTGTCAGTTATCAGCCCATTGTTTTTACCTGTCATGTGCATTTTTACACTGCTATTTTGAGCAAAAGACTAACTAAAAACGATCTATTCGTATGCACATCCGGCAAATGTTTGGTGCAGTCCACACTCATAATAGCACAGAATAATATTAACTAAATATTTGTAATATGAAAAAAACAGCTTTGTTTCTACTCTTATCATGTTTAATTCTACAATCATGTTCATCACAAGGTGATGAGGATATTGGAGAACACCCTGATTTATTTTTCAATGATGATTTTGAAACTTTGGATGAAAGCATCTGGACCAAAGAAGTGCATGAAGCCGGATGGGTAAACCAGGAATTGCAAGCTTACAATAAAGCCTATGTTTCGGTGGGTGTTGATGAAGGTAAATCGGTGCTGATTCTGACAGCCGAACGCAAAGGCAATAAAATCTACTCCGGACGCGTAAATACCCAGGGAAAAAAGAACTTTAAATATAAAAAAATAGAAGCAAGCATCAAGCTGCCCAAAACAGCCAATGGCCTTTGGCCGGCATTCTGGATGATGGGTGACAACAGTAAGCCTTGGCCGCAATGCGGAGAAATAGATATTATGGAGATGGGTGAACACAGCGGAATTGCAGGAGCGACTACAGAAACATTCCTGAACTCTGCAATCCACTACGGAAACGATGCCGAATCGGGACATCAGCAAGAATATCAGGCTGCCAATGTCGCTTATAGTTTGCAAGATGGCCAATACCATGTTTTTGCATTAGACTGGAACAAAGACCGATTAACAGTATCGGTTGATAATATAGAATTTCATTCGTTCGACATCAGCGAATCCAGCGGACGCGCTGCATATTTCCAAGACAACTTCTTCATTTTGTTTGATCTGGCTGTTGGTGGTTCTTTTACCGGTATAACTGATATTAATGATATTACAGCTTTAAAAGACGGACAAAAAGTGAATATGTATATCGACTGGGTAAAAATTTATTAATCTTAACAATAAACTCAATGAATATAAAAGCATACAAATACATTCTGTTTTGCGGGCTACTATCTATGTGCCTGTTCGGAAGCGTATTTCAAATGAAAGCAGCAGAATCAATGTATTCTGCCACACAGCAAAAAGACATCAAAGTAACGGGATTAGTAAGAGATAATCTAGGCCCTATAACAGGAGCAAATATTATTGAAAAAGGAGATAACCGCAACGGAACTATAACTGATGCAAATGGCGAGTTCAGCCTGAATGTCAGTCCGGGAGCCACCCTTATTATTAGTTTTATCGGTTACGAAGCACAAGAAGTTGCGGCCAGTGAGGTTCCTCTGAATATTACTCTTGAAGGATCTGTTGAAATGTTTGACGATGTGGTTGTTACAGCACTGGGAATCAAGAGAGAACGTAAAGCACTAGGTTATAATGTGGCGGAAGTAAAAGGCGATGCGTTTACAAAAGCCAAGGAAACCAATGTCATCAATTCAATGGCAGGGCGTGTTCCCGGACTTGTTGTCAGTCAAACAGCGGGCGGCCCCTCAGGTTCTACCCGCGTTCTCCTGCGCGGTAACACTGAAATGACCGGAAATAATCAGCCGCTGTATGTAATCGATGGTGTTCCTCTGGACAATACCAATTACGGAAGTGCAGGTACATCCGGAGGTTTCGATCTTGGCGATGGTATTTCAGGCATTAACCCCGATGATATCGAAAATATGTCTGTACTTAAAGGCCCTGCCGCATCTGCTCTTTATGGCAGCCGCGCCAGCCATGGTGTTATCCTGATCACCACAAAAAAAGCCAACGGCAAGGACAGTTTTAGTTTGGAATACAATGGAACGTTGACTTTTGACACACAACTTGCTAAATGGAACAACATACAACAGGTTTATGGTATGGGCAGCAATGGAACCTACAGTATCGATGCCGTATCAAACACCAACAAAAGCTGGGGTGCGAAAGCAGACGGAAGCAATTCCCTGAGATATTTTGACGGTGTTGAGCGGCCATACCGCATCATACCCGACAACACCTCAGGCTTTTTCCGTACAGGACTTACTGCCAGCAATACAGCCATCATCAACTCAAACTCAGGAAATAGTGGCATACGCTTCACTTATACTGACATGCGTAACAAAGACATTGTTCCGGAAACTCAAATGAGTCGTAATATATTGAAACTAGGTACCAACACTTCACTGAACAAGGTGGATCTCTTTTTCAATGTTAACTATCTGCACGAGTCCGTAGAAAACCGCCCCGCGCTTGGCGATAGCAAATCAAACATTGGTAAAAACCTGATGACACTGGCTACCACCTACGACCAAAGCTGGCTAAGAACCTACCAGGATGAAAATGGAGAGTACTCCAACTGGAACGGCATGGATCCCTACAATGTGAATCCCTATTGGGATGTTTATAAAAATTCCAACGACTCGAAGAAAAATCAATTCCGCTTCAGTGGGAAAGCAGTTTGGAATATCAATGAGCATCTGAAGTTACAGGGAACAGCCGGCTCCGAACTCAATTGGTTTACTTTCGAGGACTTTAAAGCTCCTACTACGCCCGGCTTTGAAGCAGGACGACTTCAGAACAATTCCTTCGAAAACCAAATGTACAATTTTGAGTTACTCGCCCTTTTCAACAAAAGCTGGGGAGATTTTAACCTTAGTACTACCCTCGGGGGGAATATGTACAAAGTAAATAACAAAACCACAGTTATTACTGCTCAGGATATGCAAGTGCATGATGTAGTGGCTTTTATGAGCTTCAACGAAACCAGCATAGATTATAATACTTATCGCAAGCAAATTAATTCGGCCTTTGGTGCTGTTAATTTGGGATGGAGACACATGCTCTATTTAGATGCCACACTAAGGGGTGACCAATCATCAACCCTACCTACCAGCAATAACACATATGTTTACCCCTCATTTTCAGGTAGCTTTGTATTCTCAGAACTTCTTCAAATAAAAGAGATCATGCCTTACGGAAAGCTTCGTATGTCATGGGCTCAGGTGGGTAGCGATACAGATCCTTACCAGTTAGGGCTGGTATACACCAAGTCCAAATTTTCTTATCCCGGCTACACCATCGGATATATCAACAACAATATGATTCCAAACAAGGACTTAAAACCTACCAGAACCAACTCTTTTGAAATAGGTTTGGATACTAAGTTTCTGAATAATCGGGTTGGTGTTGATTTTACCTATTATACACAGATCAGTAAAAACCAGATTATGGGCATGGCCAATTCCGCTGCATCAGGCTACAACTACCGATTGATCAATGCCGGTGAAATTGAAAATAAAGGTATAGAAATAGCACTCAATACACGCCCGGTTGAAACCGACAACTTCTCATGGGATTTAAATCTGAATTTCTCGAAAAATAGCAACAAAGTAATATCGCTTGTTGATGATATGGATATGTTTGAGTTAGAAAAAGCTCCCTGGCTCGATGTGCTGGTAGCTGCCAAAGTCGGCGAGAATTTCGGATCGATTGTTGGGCCTGACTTTAAATACAATGAAAATGGAGATATACTCATCGACCCGAAGACTGGTTTACCTCAATACGACAATAGTAATCATGTGTTGGGTAATGCATCCTGGGACTGGACCGGAGGTTTAACTACGACTCTGACTTACAAAAGAGTGTCTCTTTCTGCTGTTGCTGATGTAAAGGTAGGTGCCGACCTCTACTCCATGTCTGCCCGTGCAGCTCATGAATCTGGCAAGAGCAAAGCAACAATTGCTGGACGTGAGGGATGGTACCGATCTGAAGAACAACGTCAGGCTGCCGGTATTGCCAAAGGTTCTTCTGAATGGAGCCCAACAGGAGGTTTTATCGCTCCCGGCGTAATTGACAATGGGGATGGCACTTATCGTTCCAATGATATTTACATCAACCCCGAGGATTATTGGATGAATGTAAGCCGTAACGCGCCATCCATGTTTGTCTATGACAACTCGTATGTTAAGTTAAGGGAACTAACACTGAGTTACCAAGTTCCAAAGGCATTATTAAAAAATGTTGTAGAAAGCCTTAATGTTTCGTTCGTTGCACGTAACCCATTTATCATATGGAAAAACATTCCGAACATCGATCCGGATTCCAATTACAACAACACGACTGGTATGGGCTTAGAGTATGGCTCCTTACCATCGCGCAGAAGCTATGGGTTCAACGTCAATATAAAATTCTAAAAGAATTTAAAGTTTAATTATCTACAAAGAATATATACAATGAAATACAATCTATCATATATTGCAACAATACTGGTGGCTCTTGTTCTGTCATTTTCAGCTTGTACGGATAAGTACATGGAGGATTTGAACACAGACCCCTCGAAAGCGACTTCCATTGACCCCAACGCCCAACTCACTAGTGCACAGCTACAAACTTATGGAGACCTGGGTATGGTAGAAATTTATCGCAACTATCTCTACGGATTCACCCAACAGTTAATGGGAAATTGGAATACAACAAATTTTGGTGGCCGCCACACAGTCGATAATAGTAAGATGAGCCGTCTCTGGACATCATTTTACCCAACAGCTATCAAGAACGTCACGGATGCCGAGTACCGCACTGCCAACGACACGCTAATGGTGAACATTAATTCGGCCTTGCGGATATACAGAGTCTATCTCATGTCTATCATCACAGATATTTATGGAGATGTACCATACAGCGAAGCCGGAATGGGATTTCTAGAAGGAAAGTTCAATCCCCGTTATGACACCCAGGAAGAAATATACACTAATTTCTTCGAAGAGTTGAGTGCTGCTGTTGAGAATTTTGACGCCAGCAAAGACAAAATTACGGGCGACGTTATTTACAACGGAAACATTGCACAATGGAAAAAACTAGCGAATTCTCTTCGTCTGCGCTTTGCCATGCGAATCTCTGAGGTAGTGCCACAGAAGGCGCAGGAAGAATTTGAAAAGGCACTGCAAGCCGATGGCGGCATCATGGAGAATGCCGACGACGATGCACTAATCAAATACATGGACATTGCATTCAGTTTTGGACAAGAAGCCTATACTGATTATCGGGGTAATGCATTATCGCAGTTGCTTTTTGGCAACGACCCTGCCAATAATCCGAGCTATCTTTGCTCCACTTTTTACAATCAGCTTTATAACACTAACGACCCTCGTACTTTCAGAATTGCACGCTTCTATTACGATGGACTTATGAGTGCTACAAGTACAGACAATCGTGTTGATTTAACTGATGAGATTATCGCCCAAGGTGTTCAGACACACCCCTGTGATCCGGGAGCTTTCTCTTGGGAACCATGGCCTGAAGGTTATAACAGCGATATATTGAAAGAGCTGGCCAAAACCAATGCTTCAGTCGAGTATAGCGTTGCTCGTGAAACTGAACCTAAGCTGGCCAATAATTTTCTCAAAGGAGATAATCCCGGAGTCGTAATAACTTCGGCAGAAGTGAAATTTCTATTGGCGGAAGCCAAATTAAAATGGAATGTTGGGGGCAGCTCTGTTAATGACTTATATATTAGCGGAGTAAGGGCTTCTATGGATTTTCTGGCTGATAATTATAATTGTGCACCTGTATCCGACAGCGATTTCGACACGTTTATCCCGAATATTAGCATAGGTTACACAGATGAGCAGAAAAAGCAAGCAATTAACACACAAGCATGGATTCTCCATCTTACCAATCCTGCCGAGTGTTGGGCAAATGTTCGCCGATCAGGCTATCCCCAGCTTAAATCTCCTGCCGAATACGGCTTCGGCAAGTTCCTTACCGGAGGTTCTGAAATCCCCGTACGCCTCAGCTACCCGGTTCTTGAATCATCATACAACAAAGCAAGTTATGAAGAGGCACTAATGCGGATGGGTGGAACAGATAGCTGGATCACACCTGTATGGTGGAATAAATAATTACAGAATAACAAAAAAGAAGTAAATCGAAGAGATATGAAAACGATATATTTTATACTACTTGCTGTACTTGCTGTGAGTTTTACATTTACAGCATGCCAGGACGAAGATCCGTTCTCAACAGCTACCGCCAATGACGATCCGCGTATACTCGACCCCATTTTTCCGGATCGTGTAAAAGGTGAACTCCCTGTTATTGCCAATATAAACAGGGATGCCAACCTCACAATGGAATTGACTGTTACACCGGCCGACTATACCACCATTTCATGGCAGATTGACGGAATTGAAGTACAAACCGGAACAGAACTTGATACCGGTCTCTATGCAGGTACATACAAACTGAAGGTAATAGCTTCGACCGAAGCCGGAAAATCGACCTATCGCGAGGGTATGGTACAGGTAAATCCATTACCGGATGATCCATGGGCTACTGAAATAGGTTTCGAGCGTATTATCGCACCTGGTATGAAGGCTCGACTTTATGGTAACAATCTCAACAACGTAAAAAGTATCATTATCAATGGAATAACCATCACTAATGTTGTTTACGTCGACTCTGAAGACAATGCTTATATCGAATATGAAGTTCCTGCTGATTTGGCCGAAGGTGATCATCGTGTGGTACTGGTAGACAATGATAACAACGAGTATGGTGGCAATATCGTCAAAGTCACCTATGCGTCACTCATCACATCTGGAGCCGACCGAATCAATGCGAAAACAGAATGGGTTATGACAGGTATCAATCTCGATAAAATTGTTTCGCTAACGTTCGCAGGACAAACGTTCACCGAATTCACACAACAGTCGTTCAGTGAAATTGCACTTATCAGTCCTCAACTGGAAGAAGGGACATACCAACTGGCCGGAAAAACAACAAGCGGAACAGACGTACAATTCTACCTTGATAACGAAACAGTTACCGAACAGACAGTCACTGTTTCTTCAACCACAGTTCTCTGGCAAGGACACCATTATGTATCGTGGGATGAACCGGACGATAGTCCAAATAAAAAATTCAATTTGATTGGCAAGGAGGCCTTTGCCTCGATAACAGCCGGTGCTATCCTGAACATCCAATATTCAGTAGCTCCTGAAGCCGAATATCATCAGTTACGCACAACCAGCGGTTGGTGGAATGATCTTCCGGGCACTTCCGTTATAGAATTCTCGGAAGACGGTGCTAAAAATGTGGAGTTAACGCAAGAGGTGTTGGATAAAATTCAAACAGAAGACGGATTCCTCTGCATAGGGCATGGTTACTACGTAGATATGATAACCGTACAGTAATATGCACCATGAAAAATTTAATCATTGGATTATGACACTGAAAAGAGTATTACTAATTTTTACATCAATTATTATGGCTGCCTGCACTACGCAGGTAGCCCCTCCTCCGTCAATTGCGGAGAATCCTCAGATAGAGCAGCAGGTAAACGACATCATCAAAAAAATGACTCTTGATGAAAAAATAGGTCAGATGACTGAACTTAGCATTGATGTATTAGGAGAATTTGTTAATGATGAATTCAAACTTGATGATAACAAACTTCACGAGGCCATTGCTGAATTCAAAGTTGGTTCTTTTTTAAATGCCCCTGGCCCTGTTGCTCAAAGTCGGGAAAAATGGCAAGAGATTATCGGTGAAATACAGGCTGTATCGATGAAAGAAATTGGCATTCCCTGTATCTATGGATTGGATCAGAATCATGGTACCACCTACACATTGGGGGGTATTCTATTCCCGCAAAATATTAATATCGGGGCTTCGTTCAACACAGAATTGGCATACAAATCGGCACAGGTTACCGCTTATGAAACCCGTGCTGCCAACTGTCCGTGGACTTACTCCCCGACTGTAGATATGGCACGCGACCCGAGATGGCCACGTGTTTGGGAAAATTACGGAGAAGATTGTCTGGTTAACTCAATCATGAGTAGTACTGCGGTTCGTGGTTTCCAGGGCGATGACCCTGATCATATCCCTGCCGATCGTATCGCTACTTCAGTAAAACACTATATGGGGTACAGCATGTCGCGTACCGGTAAGGATCGCACGCCGGCTTACATATCCGAATCCGATCTACGCGAAAAATGTTTTGCACCTTTTAAAGCGTGTGTTGAGGCCGGAGCATTAACCATCATGGTCAACAGCGGATCTATTAACGGAATGCCGGTTCATGCCAACCATGACTTACTGACCAAATGGTTGAAAGAAGACTTAAAATGGGATGGAATGTTGTTAACTGATTGGGCAGATATCGACAATCTTTACAAACGGGAACACATCGCTGCCAATAAGAAAGAGGCAATCCAGATAGCCATTAATGCAGGCATCGACATGGCGATGGAGCCTTACGATCTTAATTTCTGTACACTACTGAAAGAACTGGTGGAAGAAAACAAGGTACCCATGAGCCGCATCGATGATGCTGTACGTCGCATTCTCAGATTAAAACTCCGCTTGGATCTTTTCAATCGACCTAATACATTGACTGAAGATTATCCGCTTTTTGGCAGTAATGAACACAAGGAATTAGCACTCCATGCTGCTGAAGAGTCAATGATCCTGCTTAAAAATGAGGACAATATATTACCTCTAACAAAAGGTAAAAAACTCCTTGTCACCGGCCCTAATGCCAATTCGATGCGCTGTTTGAACGGTGGATGGAGCTATACATGGCAAGGACATCTGACCGACAGGTTCGCCGGTGAATATAATACCATCTACGAGGCGATATGCAACAAATTTGGTGTAAACAATGTACGCTTGGAGCAAGGAGTAACTTATAAACCGGAAGGAAGCTATACGGAAGAAAATGAGCCGGAGATTGAAAAAGCTGTTGCTGCAGCACGCGATGTAGATATCATCATTGCTTGTATTGGTGAAAACTCTTATTGCGAAACACCCGGGAATCTCTCTGATCTCGCCATTTCGCCCAATCAACGCAAACTTGTAAAAGCCCTGGCTACTACAGGAAAGCCAATTGTGCTGATACTCAATGAGGGCAGGCCCCGTATCATCAACGATATTGAGCCGCTGGCAAGTGGTATCATAAACATTCTGTTGCCAGGTAATTTTGGTGGCGATGCATTGGCCAACATATTGGACGGAAGTGTCAACCCGAGTGCAAAAATGCCTTATTCATACCCACGCCATCAAGCCGAACTCACCACATATGATTACAGGGTGAGCGAAGAAACAGACAAAATGGAAGGAGCGTATGACTACGATGCGGTTATCTCGGTACAATGGCCTTTCGGCTACGGACTTAGCTACACAACATTTGAATACAGTAATTTCAAAACGAACATGACATCATTTACAGCTGAGGATGAATTACATTTTTCTGTGGATATAACCAATAGCGGCACAAAACCCGGTAAAGAACCGGTTCTTCTTTTCAGTCGTGACTTAGTGGCATCGCTTACTCCGGAGAGCCGTAGATTAAGAGCATTCAAAAAAGTAGAACTGCAACCCGGCGAAACCCAAACCGTTACCTTATCTATTAAAGGCAGCGATTTAGCATTTGTTGGTGCAGATGGCAAATGGATCCTGGAACAAGGAGATTTTCGAATGCAAAGCGGTAATCAAACATTGAATATTGTATGTAGCCAAACATACAAATGGAACACCCCTAATAAATAAATGATATTCCTTGTTTGATATTCAATGAACTGAATAATACCATTCACGTAATAGGATCTAAAACACTTGTCTTTGTACAGCCTTTGGAAAAAAGGCTGTACAAAGTACATTAACAATCCACCCTTAGCCTTTCTGATTTTCTTTAACTCTGCTGAGACTTTAATCTATCAGGATCTCCGGTGATTTTTCCAAAAGGATTAGTGCTTTAGAGGAGCCATTCGATTATTGCATTCACCCGGCCTTTATTGTCTTTTTTGTTTTTAAATACCTTTTCTTTTTTTGCAATTATTACATATTTGTCCTTACTGATATCCTCGAATGATAATAATCGCTGGTTCTGTAGTGCTTATTAAGGCCGCGATGAATCGATAATACTTTTCGGCTCCCCAATACCATTTACTTTAAATATACTGCAACTACGTCACTCTTCAGGATATTCATAATCAATCTTTTAGTCCTTGTGATAAATGATTGCAGGATGGTGTCCGTTCAGTATTATTCCTCCACATAATATAGTCCCCTTAGTTATTAAATTACTTATTGTCTTATTCAATAATATGACAAACCATTTTCACCTTACAGGTTATTTTAAACAAAACCGAACTAAAAAGCAACTCAAAGAAGTGTGAAATAAAAGGGTTCGTAGAAATTAATGCTTAAAAATGAAGTGTCAGGATTTTTAATATATCGGCCGGAATTTATAGGACTTGTGAATTATTCGGTCTGGAAGATTAAGAACTAACCCATAAACATCGCAACGGGCTTAGAACTCAGCAGAATTTGAAACAGAATGAATTATTGGAAAATTTAAGTCTTTAAGAAAAACAGACAAAGAGTGCGACCGTCTCCGTAAACACGCGCTTCATAAAGTTTACACCATTGAGGGCAGAAGGAAAAGCCCCTATATTTTTATCCCGATTATGAGCAAGGCAATGTGCCCTTTGAGCCTTTTTAAACTCAAAGGGGTCAACATTCTAAAAATCAATTACGCTAATTAATACCTGTCCATAAAGTCGGGTGTTTGAACTGTAAAGTTTAAATACAAGGCGTGAGAAAAATTCAAACCGCAATATACCAGCGTATATGAGGATTGGGATTTTGAGCAACCACACAGTAGCTGGATTTTATAGACGAACACTAATTAATGGATGAAGGTTTTCTTGCCCAACCATATTATTGTATTCTATGATACTGTTCTCTTTTTTAATCTCACTCATAGCCAGTTTTTTCATTTACAATAAAAATTAAAGGAACTATACACTACAATGTTGGTTCATAAGCCATAATTCTGTAATTTGAGTAGGCATTTCGGTAATTAGTGCCTGTCCATAAAGTCGGGTGCCTGGACTATAAAGTTTAAATACAAGGCGTGTGAAAAAATCAAACCGCAGTATACCAGCGTATATGAGGGTTTTGAGCAACAATGCAGTAGCCGGACTTTATAGACGAACACTAATTTGGGTAAATAGTGGAGGATAGCTTTAATAATTTGATAAAAGATCAATGCTAGAACAAGCATTTGTAAATTTTATGCCTTTGGGGCTTATTGCTTTTGATTCGCCTGGTATTAGCTTACCTTATTATTAATTTTTCTTCTCTTCGCCCAACGAAAGGCAATAAAGAAAATGAAGAATTATTAAAGAAGTTTCAACATTATTAATCATCTGATTGTTAATAAAATGTCCTTAATCCTGAAGTATGTATACAATACTTAACCTATACTTAGCAACAACATTTGCATTGCTCCTGATTCCAAAGAAGCTAGCGAAATACAATGCAGTTTTGATTGCATTAGTTCAGTTGGGGGCATTTGTTTACTTCTTCAGGCAACTGCCCATAATCCAGGCACAAAACAGCGTTTCATTATTTACGGAATGGATACATGAGCTGGGCTTGAATTTTGAGTTTACCTTAGATGGGCTGAGCTTGGTTTTTAGCTTGTTAATTACTTTTATTGGCTTTTTGGTGTTTATATATGCCCAAACTTATATGAAAACCTATTCAGGGACAAGGAGGTTTTATTTTTACCTTACCCTTTTTAGTGGGGCCATGTTAGGGCTGGTGTTATCATCTAATTTTATTCAGCTATTTATATTTTGGGAGCTAACAAGTGTTTTATCATTTCTATTAATCAGCTTTTTTAATGAGAAGCCTAATGCGAGAAAAGCTGCATTCCAATCATTATTTGTAACAGGGCTTGGGGGGCTATGTTTGCTGGCAGGAATAATACTTATTGGCAGTATGGTTGATAGTTATTCCCTGAACGTTTGGTTGAGCCAGTCACAAATTATAAAAAACGATAGCCGGTACTTACCTGCTTTAATTCTAATTTTGATAGGCGTATTCTCCAAATCAGCCCAATTCCCCTTCCATTTTTGGCTTCTTGGAGCTATGCAGGCACCAACACCTGTTAGCTCTTATCTTCACTCTGCAACAATGGTAAAAGCAGGCATCTTCCTGTTAGCACGCTTATACCCGATATTAGGTAATACGACCGAATGGGTCAGTATTGTATCTATGGTAGGTGGGGTAACTATGCTTGTAGGGGCTTATCTATCAATTACACAAGTTAACGTTAAGCTTATACTAGCATATACCACCATTAGTGCTCTTGGCATTCTTACACTATTATTAGGCATAAATACGCAGTTGGCAGTTAAAGCAGCTTTTGTTTTTTTGTTTGTACATGCTTTTTATAAAGCTGCGCTTTTTATGCTAGCCGGGTATATTATAAAACAAACCAATACCAAAACAATTGAAGGCTCTGGAGGCTTAATAAAAGTAACGCCAATTGGCTTTGTGATTGCAGCGCTTGCTCTTTTCTCCATGGCTGGCATGCCCCCATTACTAGGATTTATCGGTAAAGAGCTTATATACGAAGCTAAATTTGAATCCACATGGATGTCAGCCCTTTTGCTGGTGCTGGGTGTAACTACCAATATTTTTATGATTGCGATCTCCCTTTTATTGCTGTTTAAAATTTTTCTGGGTAAGTTAAAACCCAACCTTTCACTTCCCGATACCAATTATGGAATTCTGTTATTCAGCCCGGGTGTATTGGCTTTGCTAAGCTTAATATTTGGCTTGTTTCCTGATTTACTCAGCAGGATATTAGAACCGGCAATGCTCACTGTCCTTGAAGTTAATATTCCGGTAGACCTTAAATTGTGGCATGGTTTTAATCAGGTGTTAATCTTAAGTTTATTTACCATTTTAATGGGGATAATCCTTTTTATTATAATGTATAAAAATAAAAGGGTTATTGCTGTTTGGCAAAGATTAAATAGCCATCTGTTTTCCATATACCTTTCCAATGTGTTTTTTAATGCCGTGGAAAACATCATCTCATTTTCCAGAGACAACATTAAGTTTATTCAACATGGCTATAACAGGTATTATATCATCACAATTATTTTAATAACAACCTTACTTGTATCTTTACAACTATATCTTACAAACGGCTGGCAAATTGACATGTCATTATCAAGCTATCCGTTTTATATCTCAGGGTTGGTATTTATAATAGCCATTTCAACAATATTGAGTATAATATCAATGAACAGGTTATTTACCATAGCAGCTATGGCTGTAATTGGGTATGGCATTTCATTGATTTATATTTACTATAGCGCCATTGATCTGGCAATCACCCAAATTATTATTGAAACCTTAATGGTAGTAATGTTTGTTATAGTGCTAGGCAAATTACCCAAATTTAAAAAGTTCTCTAAAACATCAACAAAAATAAGGGATGCCATTATTGCTATAGCATTTGGTGTTGTTATGGCCTTTCTAGCGCTGAATGCCATAAACGTAAACCATAATCCAACCATTTCGGAATATTTTATTGATAATAGTTTATTAAAAGCCTATGGTAAGAATGTTGTCAATGTAATACTAGTAGATTTTAGGGCCCTAGATACTTTAGGGGAAATAACCGTTCTGGCTATAGCAGCTTTGGGAGTTTATTCATTGTTGTACGTAAAAAATACTAAAAAATGAATTCAATAATATTACAAATAGCTACAAGATATTTAAAAACTATTTTTTTGATATTTGCAGTTATCGCTCTCTGGCAAGGGCATAATCATCCCGGAGGGGGCTTTATTGGTGGGCTTATAGCTTCTCTTGCTACTGTTTATAGTAGCATTGCTTATACCAATAAAACTATAAGGAGCCGGATAAAGGTAAAACCAACATACTTTATTGGTATTGGTTTAATTTGTGCCCTCACCAGTTTATTGCCCGGTGTTTTATTAGGATCCCCAATAATGAAGGGGTACTGGATAGTGTTTGACATGCCTGTGTTTGGGCTCATTAAACTAGGGACACCACTAATATTTGATATTGGCGTGTTTTTTACTGTAATAGGGATTACACTCATGTTTTTATTCACATTATCAATAAACGAAGAGTAATGGAAGTATTATTATCTGCACTTATCGGTTTGTTGTATGCTGGAGGTGTTTACCTTATTTTAAGACGAAACATCCTACGATTTATTATTGGGATTATTTTTTTAGGTAATGCCACCAATATGCTTGTCTTTCTATCTGCAGGCATAGTCCCCGGGCAACCACCTATATTAAATGATGTTAATGATAATATTCAACAAACTGCTGATCCTTTGCCTCAGGCATTGGTATTAACAGCTATTGTAATAGGCTTGGGCATAGTAATATTTATTCTTGCATTAAAATATAAGTTTTTTACTGCAACGGCCATTGATGATATGGATCAATTAAAAAACACAGAAGGTTAAATATGAATGAAATAGCTCTACCTATATTATTGCCTTTAGCCCTTGTCATTGTTTTAATCTTTGTGCGGGCAGCCTCCACAGCCAGATGGATTGGTATTATTGGCTGTGCCCTGTTACTAGCAGTTTCAGTATTGCTTTTCTTTCAGGTTAGGCAAAATAACATACTGGTATTGCAGGTAGGTGGTTGGGAAGCACCTTATGGCATCTCTTTGGTAATAGATTATTTCAGTAGCCTGATGTTGCTGGCCTCAAACCTTATCGTTTTTGTTATTTCCATTTATGCCTTTCATTTTGTGGGTAAGAATGAAAAGTTCTCAAAATTCTATCTTTTCTTTTTTGCACTAATACTAGGGGTAAATGGGATTTTTATCACTGGTGATGCCTTTAATTTTTACGTGTGGCTTGAAGTTATGATGCTTTCTTCCTTTGTGCTTATAACAATGGGTACTACTAAGAAACAGCTTGAGGGTGGTATCAAGTATATGTCATTAAACCTCATTTCTTCACTTTTGTTCCTGGCAGGGCTAGGCTTGTTGTATGGTAAAACGGGAACATTAAATATGGCTCACCTGGCAATGGTTATAAGCAACAGTGAACAGGGCCTGCTAATGAATACATCCGGAATGTTATTTTTTATTTCCTTAGGAATAAAAGCAGCCATCTTTCCCCTTTTCTTTTGGCTGCCTGCTTCCTATCATACCGCAAATATTACAGTTACATCATTGTTTGCAGGCCTGTTAACTAAAGTAGGCGTTTATGGCTTTATTAGGTTTACCACTCTGTTTTTTATGGGCAACGACAGTTTATGGCAAAATTTATTATTGATTTCTGCCGGATTAACGATGGTAATTGGAGGTATGGCAGCATCAATACAGTATGATATCAGGCGCATTTTATCATACCATATAATTAGCCAGATTGGCTATATGATTATGGGGCTTGGTATTTTTACCCCATTGGCCATTGCCGGGGCAATCTATTTTACCATTCATAATATGTTAGCAAAAACCAACACCTTTTTAATTGCTGGTGTTATTAATAAATTAAAGGGGACATTTGATTTAAAAATTATAGGAGGACTGTTTAAGGAGAGCCCTTTTCTGGCTGTCCTATTTGTCATCCCGTCTTTTGCTTTGGCTGGTATTCCCCCCTTATCAGGCTTTTTTGCAAAGCTTGCCCTCATAAAAGCAGGTATTGATGACAAATATTACCTGATTACAGCGGTAGCGATTCTTACAAGCCTTTTAACCCTCTATTCAATGATTAAAATATGGAATGAAGCCTTTTTAAAGCAGCAACCCGAAAATACTTGTTTGCCGAAAGCTATTTCTCTCAGTTTGAGCCATGTACTTCCATCTGTTATTCTTGGGCTATTCACTATTGCCCTGGGGGTGTTCGCAGCCTTTTTTATGGAATTAACCATGATAACAGCCAACCAATTACTCCATCCGGATGTTTATATTAATGCAGTATTAAAAGGAGTAAAATGAAGGTAGTTAAAAAAATATACCTGGCTGTTTGTTTTCTCATTTATTACTTTTTTAAAGTCGTACAGGCAAACATATATATTGCCTATGATATTTTAACCCCTAAAGCATTATCCACTCCAGAGCTTATTTGGATTCCAATTAGAGTCAATTCTGATCTGGGGCTACTATTGCTGACGAACCTTATTAGCATGACACCGGGTACTCTAAGCATAGAGGTTACTGAGGACAAGACGAAAATTCTTGTGCATTGTTTGTATAATGACAAGAATGATAGTGTAATATCAGATATCGAAAAAATTCAGTCAAAAATAATACGTTTAACAACATAGGGTTATATGGGCGACAGCATTTTAAATACCGCTATTTTAATAGGTTTTTCCTTTATGTTATTGGCAATCATCCTGGCATTATACCGTCTTGTAAAAGGTCCCGGTATGCATGATAGGATTGCGGCAATGGACTTGATGGCATCGATAACAATGGGGTTTATATTATTATATAGCCTTGTAATTAAAAAGAAATTGTACATAGATATTGTTATTGTGTTGTCCCTTGTTTCATTTATTAGTACAGTAGCCATATCTACTTATTTAAAACTGAAATATTCGAAGCCATGAAAGACCTTATTATTTCTGTTTTCATAGTTTTAGGCGCCTTGTTATTTCTAATTGCCGCACTTGGCTTGATAAGGTTTAAAGATCTTTACAGCAGGCTTCATGCAATTTCAAAAGCTACATCTTTGGGGATTCTTTTTCTTATAATTGGAGTGGTGCTTTATTTTCAGGATTGGGAGATTACAATAAAATCATTCCTTGTTATTGTCTTTATTTACTTGACTTCACCCCTCTCTGCCCATTCTATTGCAAAATCATATAAAGATGTAAATCGTATGAAAAAAAACTCGTAAATTAAGTACATTGATCGTTTGTGAATCAGTTGTATTACTAATAAAAATGAGGCCATGAAATATCTTCAGAAAATACTTGTAACGATTGATTTCAGTGAGTCGTCGGACTATGTAGTTGAAAATTCAATTAAACTAGCTGAAAAATTTAATTCAGAAATTACATTAATGCATGTAATTGGCGAAGAACATTTATCTGAAAAGCTGCATCATTTTATTGAAGAATCGGTACAAACAAAATTAGATAAAATTGCTTCACAAATAACCTCAAAGGGGATTAAACTTAATGAATCTGTTATAACGCATGGAACACCCTTCGAAAAAATAATAGATGAGGCATCAGCCAATGATTATAATGTGATTATAGCTGGTAAATCAACAAAGACAGAAAATAATTCATACGGTAATGGAACAACTGTAGATAAACTAATTCGGAAAAATGAAATTCCTGTTTGGGTTGTCTGGCCTCAACCTGTGGGAGATATTAAAAAAATATTGTGCCCGGTTGACTTTTCCGACGCTTCTAAAAGGGCTCTAGATAATGCTATTACTCTGGCACGTAGTTACAAAGCAGCCTTAACCATTCTGAATGTTTATACGCCTATCCATTATTCCTCTATGTGGTATGAAGCTGATAGTGTGAATGAAAACAAAGCGCTTAGGTTAAATCAAGAAGCTGAGTTCAAAAAGTTTCTTACCATCTTTGATTTAACAGATGTTTCTTATAATGCTGTTTCTTTAGAAGGAGAAGTACATTCAGAGATATTGAAGTTTGTTAAGGAAAATGAAACAGGCCTTTTACTGATGGGGACGACTGGAAGAAGTGGATTAAGTAGGTTATTAATGGGCTCAACTACAACTAAAGTTACCCGTGAGGTTCAATGTAATTTTATTACAACAAAAACAAAAGATATTACAGATGACTATTTTGGAAGTGGCTTAAAATCATTGGAGGTAATTATTAATTCAGCAAGGAAACATGTTGTAAAAAAAGACTATAACGGAGCCATAGAGAAATATACTATTGCATTAAAACAACATCCTTACAATATTCCTGTTTTTCTGGGGCTCATTGAATGCTACGAAGCCGTTGGTGATCAGGATAAAGTTGAATATTACCGAAATTATGCTCATATAATAGTAGAACGTATATGGGGAAAAAAGTACCTACACATATTTAAATTATAGCGCTAATATTATTGGGATTACACAATCATGGATTTAATATACATAGTAATAGCGTAATACGTATACTATAACTGACGAACTCAACTTTCCTAGTATCTGCTTTTTTGAGTGAATTCTATTTTAATCTTATTTTTTAATCCACTCAATCTACTGAGGCTTATTTTGAAAAGATTCTGACTCAACACTATACTATCGGATTACCCGATAAGTTGACAGAGATATCTAGTCTTTCCCTACAAAAGGCCAGCAGCAAGAGCACTCCGAATAAGTTTAAAATAAAAGCAATTATCGCTTGTTATACCAATTGAAACTATAAAAGCGCAGGTATTAGGCTTTCAAAACAAGGATTTGAGGCGTATTTCAGGAAATGACCGGAAAACTTCAAAGATAGTTTCTGAATTGCAAAATGAAGAGAGTGTGGAGTAGTAGAGGTGATTCAGTATGCACATTATTAAGTACTTACAAAAGAAGGCTGCTGTTTTTTTACTCATTTTTCCAAATGAAGCATTTTTCAGAACCTTTATTATCGGGCAGCTATCGGAATGTTGGTTTTGAAGATTCAGATCAAGCATCAGTTGCTGTGAGCACATATTCAGATATAAATTGAGCTATATCTTCGATTACATCAGAATTTAAACTAGTTCAGTAAAAAAAACGTGAATTTTATTTCTGTTTGGTGAAAAGTAAAAATATAAAATGTAAAAATTTATTTGCAACTGTTAAAATATGTTTTTAACTTATTAATCAATAGATAATTGCTTACGGAATGAACTATTAAGCGTTTTTTATTAATTTATGTATCACATAATATATTAATGCTATGAAAAAAAAAGTTTATGTAATACCGTTAAATACGGTGTTTTTATTTTTTTGTCTGGTTGTTATACAACCGGGTATTAGCGGTAACTCAGCCTATGCACAAACTGACCAGACTATTAGGGTGACAGGTAAAGTTATAGATTCTTCTACCGGAGAAAGTATTCCTGGTGCTAATATTGTATTGGAGGGTACTACAATTGGAAGCATTTCTGATATCAATGGAGAATACTCAATTGAAGTGCCATCTGCGAACTCAGTTTTATTATTCAGTTCAATTGGTTATTTAACAGATAAGGTTGAAGTTAATGGTAGACAGCAAATTGACGTTGAGCTTATTGTTGATATTACTGAACTGTCTGATGTGGTGGTAATTGGATATGGAACCCAGAAAAAGGGCGATATTACCAGTGCTGTAGCCTCAGTAAAATCGAAAGATTTCATTAAAGGAAGTGTAACAGATGTGGGGCAACTCGTACAAGGTAAGGTGGCGGGTTTGTCAGTTGTTTCTCCAACTGGAGATCCTACCGGAAAAACCCAGATATTGTTACGGGGGAATACTTCATTAATGGGAAACGTCCAGGATCCTTTAGTATTGATTGATGGGATACCTGGTGATATGAACACTGTATTGCCAGAAGACATCGAATCTATTGACGTATTAAAAGATGGTTCTGCAGCTGCTATCTACGGAACCCGTGGTACCAATGGCGTAGTTTTTATTACAACCAAAAGAGCCAGTGGTAATTATAAGAGTACTGTAGAATATAGTACTTATATGAGTACCCAAACAATTGCCCGAAAACTAAATATATCAACAGCCGATGATTTTCGTCAGCAAATAAAGGATGGCTATCGTACAAATGAAATGGAAGATTATGGACAAAGTACTGATTGGTTAAAGGAAATTACACGAACACCTCTTACTCAGTCGCATAATTTAACATTCAGAGGTGGTGACGTAAAGGCCAATTATCTGGTCAGCCTGAATTATAAAGATGCAGAAGGTATTTTTGATAAATCATACAATAAAACATTTACAGGTCGAGCCGATTTCAATCAGAGCTTGTTCGATAATAAAGTCAAGATTAACATCAATATACTTAGTTCTACCACAAAACAAAATGGGTTTAACCAGGATGTATACAGGCAGGCAATTCAACAAAATCCAACAGCCCCGGTCAAAAACGCCGATGGAACATGGTTTGAGGAACTTACCAAGTTTGAATATCAAAATCCGGTTTCAGAATTATATGAAAATGATGGATATGGTAGTGATTTAAATGCGAGGTACAATGCATCCATCACATATATGCCTTTTAGCGATTTTAAAATGAGGGCAGTTTTTTCGTATGTCAGAAGAAGAGGAGAGTCGTTTTATTCCGAAACAAAACAAAATGCCTCTACTTTGCGTGATGGCAGAAATGGCTATGCCAGGCTGGGAAACGATGAATCTATTGACCGGTTGGCTGAATATACAGCAGAATATTCCAGATCTATACTGGATCATAATTTCAAGATACTTGGTGGTTATAGTTACGAGGACAAAGAAGAAAATAGTAGCAATATGGAAAACTGGGACTTTCCCACGGATAAATTTAGTTATAACAATATTGGTTTAGGGGAGGCTATTGGAAGCGGAGAACACGAAGGTTTAATTGGCTCTGGCAGGTCGGTGTCAAATTTGATAGGCTTTTTTGGAAGGTTAACCTATAATTATAAAGAAAAATATCTTTTCCTAGCCAGTATTCGTACAGAGGAAGCAAGCCAGTTGTGGGGCACCAACAATACATGGGGATCCTTTCCGGCTGTTTCGGTAGGCTGGCGTGTTACCAAAGAAGCCTTTATGGAAGGGCAATCTCTTTTTAACGATATTAAATTAAGGGCTGGTTATGGTGTTACAGGTTCCCAGCCTTCCGATTTATTCAAAGCAGTTGGTATTATAGGATATGATATTGAAGGTCAGTATCAAAATGTGTACAGTAATGGAAAATGGATAAAAACCCTTCAGTCAACTCAAAATGCCAATCCAAACCTCAAATGGGAAGAAAAGAGAGAAACAGATATAGGTCTTGATTTTAGTATGTTGGACAATCGTATTAGTGGTAGTTTTGACTATTACAACCGACAAATTCATAACCTCCTGTTGTTGTATCCTGTACCCAAACCTCCAAAACCATACGACAAAACATTGGCAAATGTTGGGGTAATGGAAAATAAGGGTGTTGAAGTAATGCTTAACTTTATTCCAATTAAAACCAAAGATTTTCAATGGAATACCAGTGTCAGTTATTCAACAAATACCAATAAACTGGTAAGTATATCCAATGATGAATACAAACTGTCTTATGATTATCTTAAAGTAGGCGCTATATTCCCCCCAATCCAGACATTTTCCCATCTAATAAAAGTAGGTGGTCCCGTTGGCGATTTCTATGGGTATAAAGTAATTGATATTGGTAATGATCCAACCGACGAAGAAAATTATGGTCAATGGGTTTATGAAGGGGCTGATGGTAATCCGGTTAAATACAGCGACTTTGGGCATTCGTTTGAAGACAAAAAAGTACTAGGTAACGGGCTCCCTGAATTTTACATGGGTTGGACAAATAGCTTTCAATATAAAAATTTCGATTTGAGCATTACACAAAGAGGTGCTTTCGGTTTCCAGGTTGCCAATTTGCAGCGGATGATGCTGGAGAGTCCGACGTATAACCAATACAACCGACTTACAGCAGCTTATGATAAGGTATTTGGAAAAACTCAGATAAAATCGCCGCTGGAGTTTAACAGCTATTATGTTGAGGACGGTGATTACTGGAAAATTGACAATATAACATTAGGTTATAATATTAACGAAACCGGTTTAAGATATCTAAAGACGGTACGTGTTTATGCATCGGTTCTTAATGCTTTCATTATTACCAAATACAAAGGCATTGACCCCGAAGTTAGTTTGCGGAACGACGAATCCGTTGCACAAAGCGGCGTGGATCAAACCCCTACTTCAGGATTAGATCCCGGAGTGGATAGCCCGTGGAAATACCCAACAACACGTACATATACAATAGGACTTAATGTAACATTTTAATTATTAAATTGTCATGAAAAAATTAAGATATATTAAATGTACAAGTATAGCAATAGTTGTTTTCCTATTATTAGGAAATTCAGCTTGTACAGAATTAGAAGACACCAATTACACTCAGCTTGTGGCGAACGAATTTGTTCCTACGAGTTCAGATATTCCAGCGTTGACCGGGGCTCCATATGTTGATTGGCGTGGATTGTTGCTGCAATGGAACACCGTGTATAGGGCACAGGAAGTTAGCGCCGACGAAATGCTCACCCCGGCACGCCCCAATGGGTGGGTCGATGGTGGTGTTTACCGCAGGATTCATGAACATAAATGGACTACTGACGATGACATTGTGATTAACATTTGGTCAAGGGCTTATACTGGTATCACCAATTGTAATGGTATTATTTACCAGGTACAGGCAAAAAAAATCCCGGTTGCGCCTGAAGATACAACAGCCATTATTGCTGAAATGAAGCTGGCAAGGGCATCGTTTTATTGGATATTATGCGACATATATGGTAATGTGCCAATAGTAGATAAATTTGACGTACCGGAGGGGTATTTGCCAAAGCAAAATACCCGCAAAGAGGTGTATGATTTTGTTATTAAAGAACTCAAAGCAAATATTCCTTTGGTAAGCGCAGAAAATAATGGAACTACCTACGGAAAATTTAATAAATGGGCAGGTCTGGTTTTATTAGCTAAAATGTACCTTAATGCAGAAGTATATACAGGTACAGCTGCATGGGACGATTGTTTGGCTATATGCGATACCATTATTAATGCTAAGGCTATTACAGGATTTGAACTTGAATCGAATCAGAAGAACGTGTTTATTACTGAAAACCAAAATTCAAAAGAAATTATTTTTGCTTTACCGTTCGATTCCAAATATGTGGCCGAATGGAACTCGTTTGATGTACACATGCAAACATTGCAACCTGAAAACCAGGCAACATATAACCTGCAATATTCCCCATGGGGTGGGGTTTGCGCAATTCCTCAGTTTATTAGCACCTTCGATACCGAAGATGCCAGGTACATTGAAAATTACATAAAAGGCCAACAATTTACGTCGACAGGAGATAGCATTTTCGGAACACTGGGAGACTATAACGGAAAGCCACTGGCTTATCGGAATTATCTACCCGGGGTTGATAAATCTGACGAGGTTGATGGTTTCCGCCTGGGCAAATTTGAGATAGCTATGGGTGCTACCAATCGTTTAAGCAACGACTGGCCCCTTTTCCGGTATGCCGACGTGTTGATGATGAAGGCAGAATGTTTGCTCCGAACCGGAGATGCACACGGAGCTGCTGCTATTGTGACAAAGGTTCGAGAACGTAATTTCAAATCGAACCCTTCAAAAGCTGTTGTTACCGGAGCAGAACTCATGGGAGGAAGTACTTATGATTACGGTTTAAGAAACCACCTGGAAACTACTTTTGAAGGGGGTGACGATATTGTATATGGCCGTATGCTTGATGAACTGGGTTGGGAATTCTGTCAGGAGGCCCGTCGCCGGACAGATATGATCCGGTTTGGTGTTTTTACAAAAAAATCATGGTTATCGCATTCACCAAATGGTGATTATAGGGCTCTTTACCCAATTCCACTTCCAGAAATTGAAAAGAACTCAAATCTTATGCAAAATCCAGGATATTAGATATATCAATATAATGTCGTTATGCCTCGTTAGGAGGCTAAACGACATTATACTGAATTAAGGTCAGTTTTAAAAGCATATCATGAAGATTACCTTTGCATAAAAAAACAAACTGCTCAACATCCTTCATTAATAAACTACCTTAGTTGTGAATACACAGGTGTTTATAGAGTAGTTTTATGAGGATTTTTTCAGGGATTTTTTATGGAGGGTACTGAGGTAAATATTTTATACCCATTTTACAATGAGGTTGGCGTTAAATAGTGTCTGTCCATAAAGTCGGGTGTTTAGACGATAAAGTTTAAATACAAGGCGTGTGAAAAATTCAAACCGCAGTATACTAGCGTATATGAGGATTTGGATTTTGAGCAACAACGCAGTAGTTGAACTTTATAGACGAACACTAAATATATTTAATAGACTGAAATTATAGCGCAAATATCATTGGAATATTGGTATTACACAATCTGGAATTTACTATGCATAGTAACGGCGTAATGCGTGTACTTAACAACAAACTCAACTTTCATATTAAAAAGGCCTGTGAAAAATTTGAAATTCCGATGTATTGGTCGGAAGAAAAGGAAAAGAAAAAGTATCCTTCAAAAATTGACTTTATTCCAACGCCATATCGATCCTGTCTTTTGTCGTTTAATAAGAAGGGTAAAGTGCTTGCCATTGTCAGAGCTACAGAGAATGTAAGAACTTTTGCTACAAATGAGGTTCGGACAAAAGAAGGTAACCCTTATACAAAACAGTATTCTGTCAATAAGAATGTAAGTAAATATTACATTTTCATTGATAATGAAAAAACAGGACATTGTTATTTAAAGCTCTACTCTTATCTGCCTTTTGTAAGTGAATTCTGTTTTAATAGCCATAATTATCTGAAAATGGAGTTTGATTTAAGTGGAGCAGAGTATACCACAAAGGAAAATATTTTTACGAAAATATCAATCATTGATAAATTAAATTCCTTGATATCAGAATATAAATCAATATATTACAAATCACTTCATCCTGATTGGTTTAGTTATCAAACCGGAATTTGTACGAATCTTTTTTTTAAATCCGCTCGATTTGCCAATGCTTTTTTAGAAAATAACCTGGCCCAACACCATATTATTAATTTGCCCGATAAGCTGACAGAGATATATAGTCTTTCCCTGCAAAAGACCAACAGCAATAGCACTCAGAATAAGATTAAAACAATAGCAGTCATTAAACATTGGTCTGAAGGCAGCGCCATCCAATGTTACAATAAAAGTGGCTGTTTACTACGAGTTGAAACCACTATTAATAAAAAGGAATTACCAGGTTTGAAGCTTAAGAAGCCAGCCATTAAATTGATAGCCTGTTTATGGTACGGACTCGGCTGTAATAGTAACTATATAGAAGCCATTCGGGATATAGACCAGAATGTACCTAACGAAGATGCCTGTTTTAAATATCAAGTACCTATTCTGAATAGTACGTACACGAAAACTCAAGAGGTAGATAAGAAAACCTCATTTCTGAGGCTTTCGAAGCTCAATAAATGTGAGTTTACTCCCGTAAATGATCATTTTGAGAGCATGAGTAACAGCCTGCCCCGATTTTTCGGAGAAAAAAAAAGAGTTTTCTTGCTGACACTAAATAGAAAAGGCGTTAAAATAACAGCTCTTGATTTACAAAAAGACCATCATGTTGAATTTCCGGGAGAACTTCTGTTAACCAGTCATTGCTCGTTAGGCTTTCGAAACAAGAATTTGAGGTGGATTATAGGAAGTGACTGGGAAACGGTAAAAATAGCTACTGAATTGCGAAAATTAAGAGCGTGTGGAGTAGTAAATAAACTTCAATATACTCATTATTATCAATTTACAAAAGAAGTCTATGTTTGTATTTTTCACTCATTATTCCGCATAAAAAAAATGTCAAAACCTTTATTATCTAGGCGTTATCAAAGTGTTGATTTTGAAAACTCAGACCAGGCATCAATTGTTGAGGGTGCTTATTCAGATGTAAATCATGCCATATCTTTGTTTATATCAGAGTTTAAGCTAGTTTCGTAAAAGAAAAAAACGTGAATTTTATTTACGTATTATGAACAGTCATAACATATTATGAACATTTATGATAGCTATTTACAAAATACTAATTATCGTTTCCTTTTGCTTTTTGTTTAATGAAATTTCAAACGCACAAAAAAGTACTATGGCGTTTCGTCACCTCACCACCGATGATGGCTTGTCGCAGAATCATGTATATGCCATTTTACAAGATCACCAGGGTTTCATGTGGTTTGCCACGCGGGATGGTCTCAACCGCTATGATGGGAACAGCTTCGATGTATTCAAAAACAATCCCGGCGACCCTGAGAGCTTAAGTTATAATTTTGTTATTGATTTGTTTGAAGATGATTGTGGCTATTTATGGATTGCTGCAGGGGGGGTCAACAAATTTGATCCTGAAACCGGACGCTTTACCAGCTATCGGCACAATCCTGATAACCCCAATAGCATCAGCGGCGACGAAGTTAATAGTATAGCTCAGGATCATCAGGGGTATCTCTGGTTTGGAACCGCTTACGATGGCTTGAACAAATTTGACCCAGCCACCGGAATCTTCACCTGTTATCGCAATGATGTAGATGGCAATTTTGTTGGGACAATCAATTCCGTTATAGTGGATAGCCAGGGTGATATTTGGTTTGTTGGAGATCGCGGCCTGTTCCATTTGAACCCTCAGACACTGCAGGTTACCCGGAAACTTATTAGGATTGACCACCTGGCTGCAGATTATCTTTATGAAGATAAAGATTGTAATTTGTGGCTGCTGACTTATTCACCGGTTGTAGGGCTTGTAAAATATGATCGTCAAACAGATCGGTTTACTAAATACCCTCTTGATGCAGATGTAATTGGTTTGGCAAGTAGTAATATTCTGGATAACAAACAGAATGGCTTTTGGATACCATCAAGCAAGGGGCTTTATAGTTTTGACCGGGAAACAGGACGTTTTACAAACATTTTTCAACACCACGAGACCAACCCTCATAGCCTGAACGATAATAAAGTTGTTTCTATATATCAGGACAGGGCTGGTTTGCTGTGGCTGGGCACTGAAACAGGAGGGATCAATATCCTCAATTATCAACAAGAACAGTTCTGTTATTACCGACATAGTCCTGCTGACCCCCAAACGCTATCCTCCGGTAAGGTTATTGCAATTCATGAAGACCCTGATGGTATTTTATGGCTGGGCTTTTCCCCTAGAGCCCTGGACAGATTTGATCGTAGTACTGGCCTCATCACCCATTATGTTCCCGGTAATGAAAGCGAAAATAAGCTGGGTAAAGGAAGTGACGTTAATAGCATCTGTAAAGATAAGCAAGGTAATCTGTGGGTGGGAGGCTGGAATAGCGGCCTTGACAGATTTGATGAGCACACGGGGCAGTTTAAACACTATAAATACAATCCCAATAATCCCAATAGCTTAATTTCAAACAATGTACTGAGTATTTGTGAAGATAATGATGGCAATTTATGGGTGGGGCAAAGTGGAGGCCTTAGCTTTTTAAATCCGAAAACAGAACAGTTTATCAATTACAGAAACGATCCTGCTAATCCGGCCAGCCTTGGGCTAATTGACGTTTGTGTTGTTTATCAGGATCGTTCCGGTGTATTATGGCTGGGAGGGTGTAACGGTGTCTTAAGTAAGTTCAATAGCAACACAAACAACTTTACGAATTACACACCCGACCCGCGTGATCCTCAACAGCTCAACGGCGGCAATATTAGTGCCATCTACGAAGACCAATCCGGAACATTGTGGCTGGGAGCCGGAGATGGACTGTACCGATTTAATCGGGAAAACGGAAAGGTTACCCGCTACACGGAAAGTAAAGGTCTGCCCAGTAGCTCAATCGGGGGTCTTCTGGAAGATAAAGCCGGCAGGTTGTGGCTCAGTACCAGAAACGGGTTATCTAGGTTCAACCCACAGACTGGAATATTCAGAAATTATGATGCGATTGATGGTGTGCAGGATAATGATTTCAGTGAGACTTGTTATTGGAAGGGGCGCAGCGGAGAAATGTTTTTTGGAGCCAGCAAAGGTTTCTACGCCTTCTTTCCTGAAGATATCCGGGACAATCCTTATGTACCGCCAATCGTACTTACCGATTTTCGCCTATTTGGTAAATCGGTGCCGATTGGCAACGGTTCTGTTCTGGAAAAGGCGATCAGCCTGACAGATTCGCTTACATTGAATCACAAACAAAATAACATCTCTTTTGAATTTGCGGCATTGAGCTATGCCGCTCCGGAAAAAAACCAATATCGTTACATACTCGAAGGTTTTGATGCCGGCTGGCACAATGTGTGCAGCAAAGAACGGCTGGCTGTTTATACAAACCTGAAACCGGGCAATTATGTGTTCAGAGTGCAAGGAACGAATCAGGACGGAGTATGGAATAAAAAAGGTAAAACCATCCTCATCAGTATTCTTACACCCTGGTGGCAAACCTGGTGGTTAAGGGGCATGGCAGTCATACTACTAGTAGGCATGGTTGTTATTAGTTTCAGGTTTAGTTTGCGGAATATTAAAAACCGGAGCCGTGAGTTTGAACACCTGGTAAAAGAGCGTACAGCTCAGTTACAAACTGTTAACGATGAGCTGGAAACTACAAACAAAGAACTTGCAATTACAAATGAGAGCCTCAATAAAGTAAACAAAGAACTCGAATCATTTTCCTATTCTGTCTCGCACGATTTACGTGCACCATTACGCAGTATCGATGGATTTAGCCAGATTTTGCTTGAAGAATATCAAAACAAGTTATTGGACGAACCAGGGCTGGATTATCTGCATAGAGTGCGGGGAGGTGTGCAAAAAATGACACAACTCATTGACGATATGTTAAAATTATCAAGAGTAAATCGCAGTGAGCTAAATATCAGACCGGTAAACCTTAGCAACAAAGTAAAGGAAATTGCAGACGACCTGCATATTTCTAATTCGGATAGAAATGTTGAATTTGTTATTCAGGAAGAAATTACAGCGGATGCTGATGAAAGATTAATCCAAAGTGTGTTGGAAAATCTTATTGATAATGCATGGAAGTATACATCAAAGCTCCCGTTAGCACGCATTGAGTTTGGTATGCAGCAACAAAATGGGAAACCAGTATTTTTTGTCAGTGACAATGGGGCAGGCTTTAATATGAACTATTCCCAAAAATTATTCGGAGCATTTCAGCGCTTACATGATGCGGAAGAATTTCAGGGAACTGGTGTTGGGTTGGCAACAGTGCAGCGTATTATTCACCGGCATGGAGGTGAAGTATGGGGAAATGGAGAAGTAGGCAAAGGGGCAACGTTTTATTTTACCATTCCATAAAGGACATATCAATTTAAACCACATGACAACAGTTTATAAAATATTAATTTTTGTTTTTCTCTGTTTTTTGTTACCGGGTATTTCAAATGCACAAAAAAACAACTTGCGTATTGATCATCTTACTACAGATGATGGCTTGTCTCACAATCATATTTTTGAAATTCTGCAGGATCGCCGGGGGTATATGTGGTTTGCCACCCGGGATGGGCTTAACAGGTATGATGGTTACACTTTTGTTGTATATAGAAATAAAACCGGTGACCCCGCCACTATCAGCAATAATTTTATTTTAGACCTGATTGAAGACAATCTGGGTAATTTGTGGCTCGGTACTGCTACAGGCGGGGTCAGCAAATTTGACCCGGTTACAGGTCGTGTTACCCGCTACCAGCATGACCCCGGCAATCTCAACAGTATCAGCGATAACATGGTTGAGAGCATACTTCAGGACAGTTATGGTAGTTTCTGGTTTGGTACTGAAAACAATGGACTGAATAAATTTGAACCGACAACTGAAACTTTTACTCATTTTTCTAAAGATGTTGATAATAAGGTTATTGGTAGGGTTACTAAACTAATTGAGGATAAGCACAAGGACATATGGTTTACCGGCGAACGGGGGTTATTTCATTTGAACTCTCAAACAGGAGAAATTACTCGTCCTTCTGCTACCCGGAGCATCTTATCAGCAGATTATATATATGAAGATGCGGCAGGCATTTTCTGGATATTGGCATGGAACCCCGCTGCACTGATAAAATATAATCCCGCCACAGAACAACTAACTGAATATCCATGTGATGCGATCGGATTGTGGAGTTGTAACCTTGTTGATGACGGGAAACAAGGTTTTTGGTTACCATCAAAAAAGGGACTCTGTTATTTTAACAGGCAAACAGAACAATTTAAGTATATTTTTCAACAAGATGATACAAATCCTGATGGGCTAAACGATAATTTTGTATCCTCAATTCACAGGGACAGAGCCGGTTTGTTGTGGTTAGGAAC
>JBNKRV010000076.1:0-23485 GCA_050296935.1 Marinilabiliaceae bacterium
AGGGCTTGCTAAATTATAAACTTATGAAACTGGCATGGCCAGGGCAAATTATTGGATACATAGGAGCACGATTGAAATTTGCATTGGTTATCAAGGGCTTGCTAAATTATAAACTTATGAAACTGGCATGGCCAGAGCAAATTATTGGGTACATAGGTGCATGATTGAAATTTGCATTGGTTATCAAGGGCTTGCTAAATTATAAACTTATGAAAAAATACTTTTTAATAACTCTGTTTGCTTTGATTGTACTCAGCACATCTGCTCAAACCTCATTAATGACTTTTAATATCAGGTACGCCAACTCCGGAGATAAAGAGAATTCCTGGGATAACAGGAAAGTAGAAGTATGTGAATTTTTAGATAAAATTCATCCTGATATTTTTGGAGTACAGGAGGCCATTCAAAGACAGGTCAATTATATTCTAGACAACACTTCAAATTATCAATTTATTGGTGTAGGTCGAACCGATGGAAAAACCAAAGGTGAATATTCTGCCATATTTTACGATACCCTTAAATTCGAACTTCTCAAAAATGAGACTTTCTGGCTATCAACCAATCCTGGTGAACCTTCCGTTGGATGGGATGCTGTACTAAAAAGAATATGTACATATGGTCAGTTTAAAAACAAGAAAACTCATGATACCATTCATGTATTTAACACACATTTTGACCATATCGGATCGAAAGCCCGGAAAAATTCCGCAGCATTAATCCTTGCAAAAATCAGTGCCTGCCAATTACTAAACAAGAAGGTTATTGTGATGGGAGATTTTAACAGCACACCACACAACAGTCCAATTATCCTGTTTAAAAAACACCTTCTGGATGGAAGAAAGGTTATGAAGAGAAAATTCCGTCAACCTGAAGGGTCCTTTAATGCCTTTAATGTTCATTCGAAATGCAAGAGAAGAATCGATTACATTTTTACCCGAAACCTAACAGTTTTAAACTATATACATATGACCAATAAAAGAGGGAATGGACTTTGGTTATCCGATCATCTCCCGGTTAAAGTCGAAGTTGAGTAAGCTCTCTGCTGACTTTTTAAAAAATCAATACTTTTAAAATAAGTAGCCCTATATAACCAACTCGAAAAATGTGTTACACTACTACCATTATTATTCAATTTTTCGTAGAGATAAATAAAAACTTCCTGAAGTATATCATGTACAGTCTGGCATTCTCCAATCATTTTCATACCAATGCGAAACATCATGGGGTAATACTTTATATATATAATTCCGAATTCCTTCAGATTTTGATTTTGTTGTTAGTCTGTTTAGCTATGATTTTGTGACAAAAAACATACTATTTTTCTTAAAAAAATCACAATAATCAAACACAACCCCCCTTTAATCAATTTATCTACCTTTTTCAATCATTATTAATTAATTTTACCCTGCTTTTTTTTACGAAATATATCCAACAACAATCTAAACAATAAATAAATGGCACTAATCGAATGGAATGATAGCTTTAATGTAGACATTGAAGTTATAGATAAGCAACACAAAAAGCTTGTGAGTATGATTAATGATTTTTATGATCAGGTAAGTAATAAGTCAAGCAAAGAACTAATTGGTGAGTTAATTGGAAAGATGAAAGCTTATACCGAAGATCATTTTAGAACAGAGGAAAATATATTTAAAAAAATAAATTACCACGAGTCTGAGGAGCATATCCAGAAACACAGGGATTTCATTGAAAAAGTTAATGATCTGCAATCAAGATACGGTAGCGGTAAACTGATTATTTCTTTTGAGATTACAAACTTTTTAAAGAATTGGTTGGTATCTCATATCCAGGATACTGACATGAAATATGCCGAAATAATTAGGAGACTTAACTAGTGTCGGCAAGAAAACACCATTTTTTCCCCGAAATAATCGGGGCAGGCTGTTACTCTTGCTCTCAAAATGATCATTTACGGCAGTAAACTCACATTTTCCGGGCTTCGAAAGCCTCAGAGATGAAGCTTTCTTTTCTGACACTTGAGCTTTCGTGCAAGTACTAACTGAGCTTGTGTCATTCTTACTTCACACATTTACGATTCTTTAGCCCAAATGCTATATTTGAATTATAAATATATGCTTTTCTGAATTTTTCATCAACGTTGCAAACATATTATATTTTCAGATACACTACTTTTCTTCATCACCTCACTAACAGCCTACTATGCAATAATACACAGTTAAATTTCAGTAAGTATTTTTAATAATTTACATTCGTTTTAAAGTGTAACCTGATATAGATTTAATGTTTTAAATTGATATTATTTTATTTCTTAAAATTATAGATTATATTTAGGCAATTAAACACACATATGTTAAATTACTCATTTAAATCCTCAAAAAGATGAAAAAATTATTATTACCAGCTCTATTTTTAGGCTTATTAACCGTTAGTTGTGGTGGAAAAAAAGAAAAAAAAGCAACTGAAGCTGCTGCCGAACAAGTTGAAGTTACAGTTGAAGAAGAGGTAGAAACTCTTGATTCAACTGCTATTGAAGTTGCTGACTCATTAGCTGTTGAAGCTACTGACTCGTTAGCTGTTGAAGCAGAGGAAGAAGTTAACTAAAAAACATTCCAACATTTAATTATAAATGCCCCAATGATGGGGCATTTTCATTTCTATTCCACCCTGTCTGTTATACATTTCTTTCACTTCCTAGTCTCTATTCCTATTTCCAATTGGAGCTTCATTCATTTGCATAAATAACCATGTACTGAATTATTTTTTATATTTATAGGTATATATATGCACTTCAAATTATAAACTTTAACACAAAATACATGAAAAAATTTATCACCCCTCTAATGTTAACCGCAATATTATCAGTAAGTTGTAGCGGCAAAAAAGAATCCAAGGATCAACAAAAAGAAACCATATCAGAAACTATTGAAAGCAACTCTCCCAAAGAAATAAATATCATTGACTCTGTTACTGTTCAACTTGAAGCCACTAAAACAGAGATTGAAGAATCTGCAAAGAAACTGGATGATTTATTAAACGACATACAATAAAACTTCAGCAACATGACAAATACATTCAAAAAAACAGCCCTGGTTATCATTTCATGCTTCTTGATTTCCGGAATTTCCTATGCTCAACAAGGTAAAGGAAAAGAAAAAGCTGAAAAACATATGCAAAAAGGGAAAGACAAGCTAAAAGAAACTCACGAGAAAGAAAAAAATAAAGCCGAGAAAGAAAAAGAAGAAAAGTTCGGTAAGTCCGAGGAAATGACAAAGAAAAAAAAAGCTGAATCTGACGAAGAAAAAAGAAACGCATACGGAAAAAATAAAGGAGAACTGAGAGGCAAAGAATTTGGACAAGAAAGAGCCCGCCTTGCTAAATTAAAAAGAAAAGAAAAAGTAAAAGAACTTGAAGAATCGGTTGAAAAAGGGAACGAAAAAGTAAAAGAGGCAACTGAAAAAATTCAAAATTCAAAAGAAAAACTTGAAAAAGTAAAAGAAATCATTTCAAAAGAAGAGTACGAAGCAAGGAAAAAGAAAATAGAAATTGCTGAAAAAGGAATTAAAGACCTTGAAGAAAAAATAGAGAAAGCAAAAAAAATGAAACCTACTACTGTAGAATAAATAAAAACAAAGAACTACCTCAAGGGGTAGTTTTTTGTTTTTATATAAAACTATTGTAAAATAGTTTTGAACATTGCGATTACTTCTGACTTATAGTTAAAACTTTATATTTGCATTGAAAGTATTTGCTTTGGCTTACATTTACTAACAAACAGATTATATACAAAGAATGGAAGAATTTGATTTAATTGTTATTGGCTCCGGACCGGCAGGATATTCTTCTGCCATGCGTGCTCTTGATTATGGTTTGAACATTTGTATAGTAGAAGGCTCTCACCTCGGAGGTGCCGGTGTTATGAATGGCGCCTTAACTTCTAAAACAATGTACGAATTAAGTATGGATTATTCCGTAGCTGCAAGAACAGACCGGGGATTCAGGGCTGGAAGCTTAAGTGTTGACTTTACGCAAGTAATCAAAACGGTATTACAGGCAGCCAAAGAAAAACAATACCAGATATTGAGTCAGATTGAAACGTTTTCAAAAGGCAGATCTCATCATGGTTCTTTGTCTTTAGTTAAAGGATGGGCAAAATTCCTTGATCCTTATACTATTTCTGTTACGGATCAATCTTCCACAAAAAAATTAAAAGCTAAAAATTTCATTATTGCTACCGGAGCTAAACCAAGAAAAGCTCCGGGACTGGAGATTGATCATGAAAGAATCATTGACTCTGATGATATATTAAACCTGAGAAAATTCCCTGAAAAAATGCTAATCATTGGTTCCGGGATTATTGGTTGTGAATTTGCCACTATATTCAGCAATTTTAAACAAACAGAAGTTCATTTATTAGACCGAGCCAACAGAGTTCTTCCCAATGAAGATGACGACGTAAGCAATTTTGTAGCTAAAAACCTTGAAGATAATGGTGTTATTGTGCATCATACAGCCCACCTCAGAACAATTAAAAAATACGATACACACCTTGAAGTTATTTTAGACTATGATGCAGGTAATAGCCGTGTTATTGAAGTAGATGTGGCTTTGGTGGCTATAGGAAGGGTTCCTAACAGTGACAATCTAGGCTTGGAAAATATTGGAGTGACTACAACCGAAAGGGGAACAATTAATATTGCTGACGATTGCGTTTTAAGGGATGGTAATAATCAGTGCCATATATATGCAGCAGGTGATATTACAGGGCATACACAACTCTATAGTATTGCCGAATTTCAAGGTAGATTGGCCGCTGAAAAAATTGCAGATACACCTTGCTACCCCTTAGATTACTCACATATGTCGACATTGATGTTTTTTAAACCGGAACTGGCATCGGTGGGCCTAAATGAAAAACAATTGCGCGCACATAAAATTCCACACAAAGTGGCTTACTACTCCAATCAGCTTATTAACAGAGCTATAGCAATGAGAGCCACTAATGGATTTGTTAAAATCATTGTTAGCAACGAAGATGAACCCCGGATATTAGGTATGCGTGCTGCAGGGCCACAAGCATCTGCATATATTGTATCTGTAGCTCACTTAATAAAACAAGGCAACAGCCTCCAGGAAGTATTAAAAATATTCTATCCTCACCCAAGTGTAGCTGAAGGAATTCAGGAATGTTTACGCACCTTAAGTGGCAAATCAATATTTAAACCGGAAGCCTTCCCTGATTTAATTAATTTTAAAGAATGGTATCCGGAACCTGAAAAAGAATTGGAATGAAAACTTAAAAATTCATAGCTCCCCTAATTATAACGATAATGGTCATTGTTTTTGTTTATCTGGCAACCCCAAAGTATATTTTAAAGCAATCATTCAGGTATTCCCGGGAATAGAAGATTATGAGATTTTTGAAAACAGAAAAATAAATGTCGGCGATGCCATTCCATGGGTTAAATCGAACAACTATATGCAATATGAATAGAGTCAGCAGAAAGAGATATACTTGAATATTACAAATCAATTGCCTATCTGGTGTTCGTCTATAAAGTCCAGTTAATGCGCTGTTGCATAAAATCCAAATCCTCATATACGCTGGTATACTGCGGTTTGATTTTTTCACACGCCTTGCATTTAAACGTCATACCCCAAACATCCGACTTTTATGGACAGGCACTATCTAATTGTACCAATTAAATCTATAAATGCTCCAGTATAATGCCGAGCTAAACTCAAGCTACTTTAAGAACGAAGTGAACTAGAAGTAGCATTTTGAATTTTAATCGGTATTATTAAAAATGACTCTATACTCTTTGAAGAACATTGGGATAACTTCAACTCCCTTTACATATCTAATTCATTTTCAGCAGCAAAAATGCAGTTGGTTTATTAGTATCCTCAGTTCTAAATCAGGAAAAAATTAAAAATGAGCCGATTCAGAGGCACAAAATGCCATTGTAGCAAGGCCAATAACAAAAAAAAGAAAAACCAGAATTCATCACACCTCAATGAAATACATCAATATATCTCAACAGCAAAGAACATATTAAATCAATAAAAAAGGCTGCCTATTCAATAAGCAGCCATATCTAAAATCCCTTTATTTTAAAATTCAGTACACCTTTATAATCTAAATTAGATTAATAAGCCCTTGCATTTCTTCCTTCAACAAAATTTATAAATGAAGTATTCACCACTTTATTTCCTCCGGCAGTCGGATATTTTCCGGTAAAGTACCAATCCCCGTTATCATTTGGACAAGCCACATGAAGGTTTTCTATTGTTTGATAAACAACTTCAACCTCAGCATCTATATTTTCCGGAGTTAACATCTCTGCAATTTTCGCTGAAACCTCTTCCACAGTGAATGGCTTATAAATTTCACGAACATAATTCACGATCTCCTCTTTCGGAAGATTTTGTTGTTCTTTACATTTCTTATATACATCATCAATAACCGATTGCATCCCTCTTTCTTTCAACAGAGCAATGGCAGCCTGAAACGCACAAAAATCACCCAGCTTAGCCATATCAATACCATAGCAATCCGGATATCTGATTTGAGGAGCTGACGATACAATAATTATTTTCTTAGGATGTAACCTGTCTAAAATTCGAAGTATACTCTTTTTTAATGTGGTACCTCTTACAATCGAATCGTCAATAACAACCAGAGTATCTTCCTGATTTTTAACCACTCCATAAGTAACATCGTATACATGAGCAACTAAATCATCACGACTTTCGTCATCCGCGATAAAAGTTCTCATCTTAACATCCTTTATAGCCATTTTTTCAACCCTTGGCTGAATATTTATGATCTCAGCTAACTGAGCCTCATCAGGATTTGGCCCCAGGTTTTTTATCTGCTCCACTTTTTGGGCATTAACCTCATTCCGAATACCTTCAACCATACCATAAAAAGCGGTCTCTGCTGTATTTGGAATGTATGAAAAAACAGTACTCTTCAGGTCATTATTTACTTTTTCAAGTAATATGGGAGCAAGCAATTTACCTAGTTCTTTACGTTCCTGATATATATATTTATCACTTCCTCTTGAAAAGTAAATTCTCTCAAAGGAACAAGATCTTCTTTCCTGAGGAACCCGAACCATTTCTTCAGTTACATCTCCATTCTTCTTCACAACCAGTGCATATCCGGGCTTTAACTCCTGAACTTCTCTAATTCCTACATTCATAGCTGTTTGTATCACAGCTCTTTCTGATGCAACCACAACAACTTCATCATCCATATAGTATGAGGCAGGACGAATACCCCAGGGATCTCTGGCAACAAAAGCATCACCATGTCCAAACATTCCGGCAATTACATATCCACCATCCCATCTACGACTTGATCTCTCAAGAATTTTTTTAACATCTAAGTTATCTTCAATTTTATGGGAAATATCGCGGTTTGTATATCCTTCGTTTTTATATTGACGAAACAGGTATTGATTTTCTTCATCTAAAAAGTGACCTACATTTTCAAGAATTGTCACTGTATCAGTAAAATCCTTTGGATGCTGTCCTAAATCCTCCAGATTTCTAAAAATCTCATCAACATTAGTTAGATTAAAGTTGCCTGCTAAAACAAGGTTTCTGGATCTCCAGTTATTCTCTCGCATTACCGGATGTACATAGTCAATACTATGATTTCCGAAGGTTCCATATCGCAGATGGCCTAAATATAATTCTCCACAAAATGGTGAATTTTCCTTAGCCCACACCGGATCTTTCATTAAATCAGAGGTATAGCCATTTACTTTTCCCATTCGAGCATTGATTGACTCAAAAACATCCTGAATGGGATTTACTTTATTAGATCTCTGTCGGGAAAGATACCTTGTTCCAGAATGCTGATCAATTTTTAAGCTCACTACTCCAGCTCCATCCTGTCCACGATTATGTTGTTTTTCCATCAACAAGTACAGTTTGTTTAAACCATACATCCATGAACCATACTTCTCTTTGTAATACTCTAGTGGTTTACGTAATCTAATCAACACAAAACCACACTCATGCTTAACTTGATCGCTCATAACTTTTAAGAGACTAACTTTATTTTTTAAGAAAGCGCAAATTTATTCTATTTTTTTGGCATACCCAATACCAATGTTATTTTTAACTACGCTTTACAACTATTTTACTTTTTATATGTCTGGGTATGATATAAAATAAAAAAGCACCTCATAATTGAAGCGCTTTAATTTCTATTGTAAATTTTTCAATTGTATGTTATTTACCGGCACAGGATAACAACCAGGAAACTCCTCTCTTAATTTCTTATAGAGACGCAGAGATTCATATTTACTTCTGAAATCCCCTACTTGCACACGCCAAAATGGAGCTTCATACATTACATATATTTTTTCCTCAGGGAAATGAGATAATACTTTTACCTTTACTTCACTTGCCTCATGTTTGGCATTATTACTGGATCCTAAATAAAGCTGAATTCTGAAACCATCAATTCCTCCATCCCGTTTGTTACTGTCGATATGAATCCCTACAAGATCAGCAATTTCTTCATCTTGAGTAATCTCTAATTTCCCCTGATTTTTATCCGGAAAACTAATTTGTTCAAAAAAAGCCTTACCAGTCCTGTTCTGCCCCTGAATAGAAGTTAGTACAAAACAAAACAGCATAATAATTGAATACTTAAACATATCTGCCTATTAAAATGAGCCTACAAATATAATGATTCTTTTGCAGGTACAGCCAACACCGGACATTCAGATTCATTTATCAACTGATTGGCCATCGGTTTAATCATATTCTCAAGGGGATTTGCATTATGAAGAATATTAGTCGCTATAATATCAGCATCCTTTTCTCTCGCATAATTCATTAAGGCATCACATTTTGATTTCCCTGTAATAATTTCCGATTTCACTTGTAAGTCAGTATTTTTTTCAATAAAATTAACCGTTTGTCTAACATAGGCACCCACACGGCTTTGCAGCAAACCAAAACCCTTTTCCTTTAAACCAACCACTAATACTGTTGCATCAAACAAATTTGCCAATCCCACTGAAGCTGGTACAATCTGCCTACTGGCCTTATTAGTTGTTACAGGAATAACAATTCTATTAACCCCCCTCCATTTTCGCTCTGGCCGAACAGTTAAAACAGGCACTTCAGCATTTAACACCAATCTATAGGCATTACTTCCGATCCACTTATCTTCAAATCCGGAAGCTCCATGTGTGCCTATTACCAAAAGAGTTGTATCATCATATTTAGCTTGATTGGTAACTTCTTTAAATACATTTCCTTCACGTATTTTGTAGTCAAAATTCCCTTTGGGAACCACATATTCAGAGCTATACTTTTTTAAAATATCCTCAATCCACCCTTCAATACTATCATTTAAAACAGCTTCTGCATCACTTTGAATATATCTGTACGCAAGCTTTCTGGTTTTAACATGAATAATTCTCAGGTCAGCATTTAGCTTATTGGCTATTTTAATCCCAAAACTTAATGCATTTAATGAGTTTTGTGAGAAATCAATGGGAACTAATATACGTTTCATTTTGTTGTGTTTTTCAATGTGATAATATAACTCTTATGAATTTTTAAAAATGCAATTTACATAAAAGCTATTGAAATTATGGATTAGACAAAAAAATAAAACCCTTCAAAACGCCTTCTCTCCCCTTACTCTGACTACCCTACTTCAACAACTAATACCAATTTCACTATGAAATTGGTATAAAATCATTTTATTAGTGTCAGCAAGAAAACTCCTTTTTTTTTCGTTACTCTTGCTCTCAAAATGATCAATTACGGCAGTAAACTCACATTTTTCGAGCTTCGAAAGCCTTAAAAATGAAGTTTTCTTATCGGCCACTTAAGTTTTCGTGCAAATACTGGTTAACAACATGGGCAGGTTATTAGTTACTTAGTACCTATCCATAAAGTCGGGAGGTCCGGACTATAAAATTTAAATACAAATCGTGTGGAAAATTCAAACCTCAGTATACGTGCATATATGAGGATTTGGATTTTAAGCAACAACGTAGCAGTTGGACTTTATAGACGAACACTACTTTATTACGGAAATTAGGTTTAAAAAGTTTTCTATTTAAATATGATAACCTGATTTTGCTATAGGTTTAGGATTAACAAACCAAATAACAAATCACGACTCCTCTGTTTTACAGACTACTAATACACCTGATTTTTTACTTTCCAAAAAATAGAAAGCCAAGATATTGATAAAATACAAAAAAAATACCGAGAGTAACAAAAACATTATTCTGCTATCTCCCGGCATCAATCAACACAACACAATCTTAAATTTCTTATTTAAATGTCAACCTATACATGAGTAATACATTAACATGTTATATCTTAATTTGAAAAACGCCGAGAGTTATCCTTTGTGGGGACAAATTATAATAACCCCCGGCATCAATCAACACAACACTCTAAATCAATTTGCTAAAATACTTTATTCTTGAATTATAGAATAATATATTCAAAATATTTTCCAGCAATAACTATTTTCTAATTCTCCTACTCCAATAATTTAAATAAATAACAGTGCATTAAGTAAATACCAGAAGTTACTCAAGTGGGGACAAGAATTGTAACTTCCGGTATTGATCAACACAACACGATCTTTTATGCCATTAATAATGTTTCAGAAAAAGGCTTTGGAATATCACAAAAGAAAAACAAATGATCTACTTTTGCCTTTCTGAATAATTTAAATACCTCCTCTTTAACATTGAATAAACTAACCTGTCCTCTATTCATTTCAGACATTCGCTGACCTGCAATTAGCACGTCGATTGTTTCTGAATCAATATCGACTACTTGTTCAAAATCAACCAGGATATTGGAAAATGGATAGGTGAGTCTATTTATAAGTTCTTTTCTGAATTGGAATGAATCTTCCTTGTTTATCTCGTTACATTCATCGAATGTAACCAGGACTGTATTATTGTATGTTCTAATCTTAATCATAACTTGTGTGTTTGTGTTTCGTAAACATCAATTCCAAAGCATGTGCCAAAATTCACATCTACCTGATTATCAATACTAATTAAATTAACGATCATCACCAATAGAACATTTATTGGAATTTTTTCCATATTATGGACATTTACTAACATATGAATTCCTAAAAAGGTTTAAAGAATTTTATTTCTTGAATGATTGTGATATTTTTGCACTATTATTTTTACTTAAAACCATAAGATGGCTACAGATCAAGATTTTGATTCAATCAGACCTTACAGAGACAATGAAATGCATGAGGTTTTTGAACAACTCATGAAAGAAGAATCCTTTATTGAATTACTAAAATATCTATTCCCTCAAATTCCTATTAAGGATTTTGTAAATAAATTACTTTCTCTTAAAACGATTCATGAATTCCAAATTGGAATTGTATATCCATTTATAAAAGAACTAATTAAGAATACTACTCAGGGGCTGACGAGTGAAGGACTGGATAAACTCGATCCTAATAAATCTTATATATTTATTTCTAATCACAGAGATATCGTTTTAGATTCTGCTTTTTTAAATATTCTATTGCATGAAAACGGACACAATACCTGTGAAATAGCAATTGGCGATAATTTATTAATATACCCCTGGATTACAAAATTAGTTAAGCTTAACAAATCGTTTCTGGTAAAGAGAAATTTACCTGCCAGACAAATGTTAGAAAGCTCAAAACAGTTATCGGAATATATCAGATACACCGTTACAGAAAGAAATTCAAGTGTCTGGATAGCTCAACGAGAAGGCAGATCTAAAGATGGAGATGATCGTACACAAACCTCATTACTAAAAATGCTAAACCTTAGCGGCAATGGAAATTTTGAAAAAAACTTTAAGGAGATTCAAATAGTTCCATTAGCCATATCATACGAATATGACCCTTGCGATTATTTAAAGGCAAATGAATTCCTGATGAAAACGAAAAATCCAGAATACAAGAAATCACCTGCTGACGACTTAAAACATATGGGAGCTGGAATCAAGGGAAGAAAAGGACGTGTACATTTCAGAGCAGGAACTCCTATTGAACTAGAATTGAAAGACATAAATGAATTATCTAAAAATGATCAGCTAACCAAATTGGCTTCCATAATAGATGAGCACATTCACAATAACTACAAACTTTGGCCCGGCAACTTTATTGCAAGTGATAAGATGAATAATAACACCCACTTTGCAAATAAATACACACAGGAAGATGTAAGTAAATTTAATGCATACATTGATGAGCATGTTTCAAGATTAGATTCTGATCATGATTTTATAAAATCAACCTTATTGGGAATGTATGCCACTCCGGTAAAAAACTTTTTTAAGGAATAAACTTAAGAGTAGTTTATTATTAACCTCAATTCAATAAAATCTGAGCTCTTTAATTATAATCGAACTGAGGTTATTATTGAATGACGCATTAAAAAAAACAGCTACCTAAATTAAGTAGCTGTTTTTTTGTTTCTAAAAAGCAGTATGAGATATTACTTTTTAATTTCTTTTAATGAAATATTCAATTCATCTAATTGATCCTTGGCAATAGGCGAAGGAGAGTCAATCATCACATCTCTTCCTGAGTTATTTTTGGGGAATGCAATCACATCTCTGATGGACTCAATACCTGCAAACATAGAAACCAACCTATCAAAACCAAAAGCAACGCCACCATGAGGTGGTGCCCCATACTTAAATGCATTCATTAAAAATCCAAACTGGTTCTCAGCTTCTTCCTCTGTAAATCCTAGCAACTGAAACATTTTATGTTGCAATTCATCATTGTGAATACGGATAGAACCTCCACCAATTTCAACTCCATTAATAACTAAGTCATAGGCATTAGCTCTGACTTTACCCGGATCACTTTCTAAGAATTTAATATCTTCTTCTTTTGGTGAAGTAAATGGATGATGCATAGCATGAAATCTTTTGGTATCCTCATCCCATTCCAACAATGGAAAATCAACCACCCAAAGAGGTGCAAATTTATTACTATCACGCAATCCAAGTCTACTTCCCATCTCTAAGCGAAGTTCGCAGAGCGCATTTTGTGTTTTGGCTTTATTTCCAGCTAAAATCAACAATAAATCTCCTGGTTTTGCACCAAATGCTTCTACCCATTTAGTTAACGCTGCTTCATCAAAAAACTTATCTACTGAAGATTTAAAGGTTCCGTCGGTATTATATTTCACATACACTAATCCCTGAGCTCCAATCTGTGGCTTACGAACAAAATCAGTAAGTTTATCTAAATCTTTCCGCGAATAAGAGGCGCAACCTTCAGCACAAATTCCACCAATATATTCTGCATCTTCAAAAACTTTAAAACCACATCCAGTCATCATTTCCTTCATTTCAACAAATTTCATGTCAAATCTGATATCTGGTTTATCTGAACCATAATACTTAATGGCTTCTTCAAAAGGCATTTGTTGAAATTCGAAATCAAAATCCACATCCTTAATTACCTTAAAAAGATGTTTCATCATTCCTTCAAATGTACTTAATACATCCTGTTGCTCCACAAAAGCCATTTCACAATCTATCTGAGTAAACTCAGGTTGTCTGTCGGCTCTTAAATCCTCATCACGGAAACATTTAACAATCTGAAAATAACGGTCAAATCCGGCAACCATCAACAACTGCTTAAAAACCTGTGGCGACTGTGGCAAGGCATAAAACTCCCCTTCGTTCATACGGGAAGGCACCACAAAATCACGGGCTCCTTCCGGAGTTGATTTAATTAAAACAGGTGTTTCTGTTTCAATAAACTGCTGTTGATTTAAATAATTCCGTACTTCAAAACCAAGCTTATGACGTAGTTCCAGATTTTTACGCACAGGATTACGACGTAAATCCAGATAACGATACTTCATTCTCAGTTCATCACCACCATCTGTTTCATCTTCAATAGTAAACGGAGGCAATTCAGAAGGGTTTAACAATTCAAATTTATCTACTAGAATTTCAATATCGCCAGTAGAAATTTTATGGTTTTTATTACTTCTTTCAGCAACCGTTCCCTTTACCTGAATTACAAATTCTCTTCCTAACTTACGAGCTTCTTCGCTCAGGTCTTTTCTTGATTCAACATCCATTACCAATTGAGTAATTCCATATCGGTCTCTCAAGTCGATAAATGTCATGCCCCCCAGGTTACGTACTTTTTGTACCCAACCACTTAAGGTTACCTCTTTATTAACATCAACAAGCCTTAGCTCTCCACAAGTATGCGATCTGTACATTATAAATGTGATTTATTATTCGACGAATAAATTTCAAGTTCAGGTTAAGATTTTTTTCTCAATCTGAATTGTTGTTATTTTAACATGCGAAAATATAAAGAAATTAAATAAAATGATGTTATTTATCGGATATAAAACAGAAAGATGACCAAAATCAATTTTTCAGACGAATATTTTATGCAACAAGCACTTAATGAGGCCAAAATTGCATTACAAAAAGATGAAATACCAGTTGGGGCGGTAGTGGTTTGTAACAAACAAATTATTTCAAGAGCCCATAATTTAACTGAAACACTAAATGATGTTACTGCTCATGCAGAAATGCTGGCGATCACCTCTGCTGCTGAATTTTTAGGGGGCAAATATTTAAATGAATGCTCGTTATATGTAACGCTTGAACCTTGTTGTATGTGCGCAGGTGCATTATCATGGTCGCAGATCGGAAAAATTATTTTTGGGGCGAAAGATGACAAAAGAGGTTTTTTAAGAGCTACACCCCTTATTTTACACCCTAAAACAGAATATTTATCCGGTATTTTAGAGCGTGAGTGCTCAGAAATAGTTAAAAACTTCTTCAAAAACAAAAGATAACTTTTAAACCTTTTTGTTTTTTTGTAGTTTTACAGGCATGAATTTCAACAGTATTTATACCGAGCTAAAAAAGTGTGGCACTGATAAAAATATAACAATTTTTAAAAGTCAAGGTGCTAAGGGCGATCTATTTGGAGTTAGTATCGCTGATTTGGAAAGATTGAAGAATGAAGTAAATTCTTCTGGTGAACCCAAAGGCGTAAACCACAATGTGGCACAAAAATTATGGAACACAAGAAACATTGACGCCAGAATTCTTGCCTGCATGGTAGCTGATCCTGCAAAAATAAGCAGAAACGAGGCAAACAAATGGGTTTCTGTTATTAAGTATTATGTAATTGCAGACTATTTTGCAAAAGTAATTGCTCAAACCAGATTCGGACTTGACATTATGTATTTGTGGATTCAATCTCCGGATGAATATATCAAACGAGTTGGATTTGCTATATTAGAATACTTTGCATCCAATGATACATCAAGGAGCGATTTATTTTTTAATGCCTTTATCCTGAAAATCAAGCAAGAGATTCAAACTTCTCCCAATTGGGCAAAGGATGCTATGAAAAACTGTCTGGCTTCTATTGCTGCAAGAAACGAAGCGCTTAAAAAGAACGTTATTTCAGCTGCTCAATTCATTGGTACCATTGAAATCAGTTTTAGCGAATCAGACACTAAAAAAATTGCGATAGAAGATTATATTATTAAATATTGCAATAAAAAATAACCACAACAATGACATTATATTGACAACAGAGGCTGCATCAATCATGCATCCTCTTTTTTTTCATATTTATTACTCAATAAAATTCAAGCAAGCCTCAATCCTTAATTAATTTTCGTCTATAAAATCAAACTACTGCGTTGTAGCTCAAAATCCAAAGCCTCATACACGCTGGCATACTATGGAGCGCCTTGTATTTAAACTTTATATACCATCATATTTTATCATCTGGAAACAATAAAACATTAGATTCTTATTTATTGCTCTTGAATTCTAATATCCTTTATATCTTTGCATAAATTTAAAAGCAAACATTTTGAAATTTTCTGATTTAAATTTAAATACTCCGCTTCTCAATGCTATTGATGAAATGGGACTAAGTGAAGCAACTCCCATTCAGGAACAAATATTTCCTGTTGCCATGAGCGGTCGAGATGTAGTAGGGATTGCACAAACCGGTACTGGTAAAACCATATCATATATATTACCATTATTACGCAACTTAAAGTTCAGTAAACAACGACACCCAAGAATTTTAGTACTGGTACCAACTCGTGAATTGGTGGAACAGGTTGCAACAGAATTCACTAAACTTACTGAATACATGAATGTAAGAATTGGTGGAGTATATGGAGGCACAAACATCAACACACAAAAGGAATTAGTATATAATGGTCTGGATGTTTTAGTAGCTACTCCGGGAAGACTGATTGATTTGGCATTAACCGGAACTTTACGCTTGAAATCTATCCAGAAACTCGTTATTGATGAGGTGGATGAAATGCTGAATCTGGGCTTTATGCCTCAACTTGAGCGTATTATTGATATTTTACCTGAAAAAAGGCAAAATCTCATGTTCTCTGCTACCTTAACTTACGATGTTGAGGAGGTTATTAATCACTTTTTTTACGACCCCATAAAAATAGAAGTAGCTTCAACAGGTACTCCTATCGAAAAAATATTTATGTCGGGTTACAACGTACCCAATTTTTATACAAAAATTAATTTGTTACTATATCTGTTGAATACCCAAAAAGACATGGATAAAGTACTTCTTTTTGTAAAAAGCAGACAAATTGCAGATATATTATTCAATAATCTTGTTGAAATATTTGAAGAAGAAATTGGTGTAATCCACTCTAATAAATCTCAGAATTTCAGGTTCAGAATGGTGAAGGAATTTACCGAAGGAAATCTTCGTATTCTAATTGCAACCGATTTAATTTCTAGGGGACTGGACATATCAAACATTAGCCATGTGATCAATTTCGACCTTCCTGATGAAGCTGAAGCCTATATGCACAGGATTGGGCGAACCGGACGGGCGAACACTGAAGGGTCGGCAATTTCCTTTGTTACCGAAGATGACAGTGACATCTGGCATAGCATAGAAAAATTAATGGGTCAGAAAGTACACTTAGATGAGCTTCCTGAAGATATAGAAATTTCTGAGCAACAGCTTGACAGTGAAATGCCGGAAATTGCAGGTAAAACATTAATTAAAACACCTAAAATTGATGCGGAAAAAGGTGCTGCTTTTCATGAAAAGAAAGATAAAAACAAGAAGGTAAATCTGGGGGGCTCCTATCGTAGAAATCTGAAAGCGAAATACAAAAAACCTAAAACCAAAGGCCAGAAAAAGAAATAAAAAAAGTCAGGACATGTCTCTATATCACATGTCCTGGCTCTTTAATTATGCATCTTTTGAATATATTATTCTTCTCGAAGCCTTCCTCATAAGTACATTAATTAAATCTTCAGAAGAACTCCCTAATGAACCGGATACACCCTTATTATAGTTCAATATCAATTCTCCACCGATAGAATTATATATAAACAAATTCATAACTGCCTTATTTGTTGAGCCATAAAACCCAACAAGTAAACCCAAAGCTAGAGATATCCCTTCTGACATTGGTTTATTTGTTTTAAATGTCCCCATAACAACTCCATCCACTCCAACAATTTCAGCAAGCTCCTTAGGAGTAAATTCATCGAAATTCTCTGTTGAAACACCTGCTTTTTTTAACAATGAATTTGTTTCCGCTGTTGCTTGAACTTTTACGGAAAGATTATAACCTGAGTTCGATATAAAATTAATGGCTCAAATCGCTTATAAATATTGAGTTTTAAGGAATATTTGCGAAAGCATAGCGGGCTATGGTAAGCAAATATGACGCAGAAAATCGGTATTTATAAGTGACATTCATAGCTTTTCAGTAAATAATTGATTTACGGCTCTAAATTTTATCACCATAGCTCGCTATGTCTCAAATATTTATATTGTAAATCAATCATTTACTGAATTTTGAGCTCGCTAATTTTAATCGAACTCAGGTTATTACGCTTTTCTCTCTTCACAAACCATGAATATAATGCATTCTGCACACTCTTTCCTTCTGATTGCTCCATTTTCGCCAATTGCTCAGGAGAAATATCCTTCATTTGTTTAGGTCGAAGATTCACTGTTGTTTGAAAAGGATGTATAGCTATAATCTTATGATCTTTTGTTAACTCTATTGCGTTAGGGTTTTCATAAAGATGAGTTTGAGCCATTAAAACTCCAGAAATTGATAATAAAAATACGATAATTAGATGTTTCATAAAACAATTAAGTGTTTAACAATATATATTAGATAAAATTTACCAGTTTATAAAATTGAATTTTGGTAAGGAGATATAATTAAACACTACACCTGTTTTTTTTTAATACCGAAAATTAAATACTGGCAATAGTATCCACTTTATAAAATATGTTAATCCTCAATAATAATTTGCTTAATTGAGTATTTATATCGTATTTTCCAAACCTAATATTATAAAATTCGTTATTAGTTTATTGAGTATTTATTTTTAACCATACTACCTGAACAACATCTAATATTTTTGATAATGAATAGTGAAAGAAAGCGATTAGAAGATTGTTCTAAAAACAATATTCCATGGAAAAAGTGGGGCCCCTATTTAAGTGAGAGACAGTGGGGTACTGTTAGAGAGGATGATGGTTCACACCCTAATCCATGGATTTCATTTTCACATGACCAATCACGTTCCAGAGTATATAGATATGGTGAGGATGGCATAGCCGGCATCAGTGATGACAATCAATACTTATGCTTTGCGCTCGCCTTATGGAACAAGAAGGATCCTATTATTAAGGAAAGATTATTTGGATTATCAGGCCCTAAAGGGAATCATGGTGAAGACGTGAAGGAATATTATTTCTATCTGGATTCCAGTCCTACACATTCCTACATGAAATACCTTTACAAATATCCACTAAATGAATATCCTTATTTGGATTTGGTAGATGTAAATGGAGCCAGAACGAAAAACGATTTCGAATATGAATTGCTGGATACAGAGTTATTTAAGCAGAATAAATACCTGGATGTTTATGTTGAGTATGCTAAAAAAGATCCTGAAAATATTTTAATTAAAATTTCGGCACACAATCGCTCAACTGAAGATGCGGATGTTATTTTACTGCCAACATTATGGTTTAGGAACACCTGGAGAAATTTTAGTTCAACTGAACCCATTATCAAGTTACTTGATGACAACTCAGTAATAGCAAAACACGACTCATTAAATGATTATGTTCTGAGTACTGAGCTATCTCCTCTTTGGCTGTTTACTAATAACGAAACCAATTATAAGAGGTTATATAATTCTCCAAATTTATCTCCTTATGTAAAGGATGGCATTAATGATTTTATTGTTGAGCACAATCACGAAGCAGTAAACCCGGATCATAAAGGCACTAAAGCGGCAGCCATGTACGATGTTGTAATACCTGCCGGACAGTGTATTGAGTTAAAAATGTCGCTCAAGTGTACCTCCAAAGCCAAACATACTTTTAAAAGCTTTGATAAAAAAATGGCGAATCGTAAGGCTGAAACCAATGAGTTTTACGAAAGTCTCTACCCGCCTAATACTAATGAGGATGAAAAAAGAGTAATCAGACAGGCTTTAGCAGGTATGCTGTGGACAAAGCAGTACTACGAATTTGATGTTTCTGAATGGCTAAATGAATACCGTGGAGGTCCCAGAAACTCTTTGCGAAACAACGACTGGGAACATCTGAAAAACAGCGACATCATCAGCATGCCCGATAAATGGGAATATCCCTGGTATGCTGTTTGGGATTCTGCTTTTCATACTATACCACTTACAATAGTTGATACCGACTTTGCCAAAAAGCAATTGACTTTGTTTTTACAAAACAATTACCAGCATCCGAATGGACAAATACCGGCCTACGAATGGAGTTTTAACGATGTTAACCCTCCTGTTCATGCTTATGCAGTAATTACGTTATATAAAAACATAAAACAAATGCATAACACTGAGGACAAGGATTTTTTAGAGACTTGTTTCGAAGGATTAGATAGAAATTTTCAATGGTGGATAAACCATAAAGACCCTACCGCAAAAAATGCTTTCCAGGGAGGATTCCTCGGATTAGATAACATTGGTGTGTTTGATAGAAGTCAGTCGCTACCAACCGGAGGGCACATTGAGCAATCGGATGGCAATGCCTGGATGGCATTATATGCACAAAACATGCTCGAAATTTGTTTAGAGCTGGTGCGTTTAGGAAATAAAGATTACAAAACTAAAGCTGTTGACTATTACAACCACTTTCTGGAAATTGCTTCTGCAATGGATAAAATTGGAATAAATGAAGGTGAGATGTGGGATGAAGATGACCAGTTTTTTTACGACGTACTTCGTTTCCCGGATGGAAGTGCAACCAGACTTAAAGTCAGATCATTGGTAGGTTTGCTACCTTTATGCGCTTCAACTATTATAGAACCAGAACACCTGGAAATATTACCTGAGTTAGCCAGGGAATACCAATATATGGTTACCCGAACAAAAAGACTTTCAAAGAACATTGCCGATCCAATGAAAGTTGGAAAAAATAATCGTCGGCTATTAGGTATTGTAAATGAACAAAAGCTCAGAGGTATTTTAAAGATAATGCTTGACGAGAATGAATTTTTAAGCCCATACGGAATTCGCTCCTTATCTAAATACCATGAAAAAAATCCTTATGTTTTCACATGGAACGAGGAAGAGTTTACCGTAAAATATGTACCCGGAGAATCTGACAGCACTATGTTTGGAGGTAATTCAAACTGGCGTGGACCTATTTGGTTTCCTGCTAACACTGTTATTATTCGCTCTTTGTATCAGCAATATGCATTTTACGGGGATGATTTCAAAATTGAATGCCCCACAGGCTCTGGTAATATGATGACTTTGATTGAGGTGGCGCAAGAAATTATTAAACGACTTGAAAGTATATTTTTAGCAGATGAAAATGGATACCGACCTGTATACGGTTGGTATAAAGAATTTCAGGAGGACGAAAACTGGAAAAACCATATACTCTTTTACGAATATTTCCATGGAGATAATGGTGCCGGTATTGGTGCCAGCCACCAAACCGGATGGACAGGAATGATTGCCTATCTGATGGTTATGTTCAGAACCTATAATTTTAACAAGCTTATGGAAAAAGCGCATTGGGACAAGGAAACCCAAATAAAATAAATACAAAAATATCGGATGAATATTTGCTACGTGCAACATTCATCCGATAATTATATTCACATTAAATTAACAATGATCTTTGAATTTAACATCAGCAACTAATTAGCCATCATTGTTACTTTAATCACATTAGCTACTTCAGGCCACATATACTCATCATTTTCCAGCATCACATTTTCTAAAATATCTTCACCTCCGGCACCCTGATGAATTCCGGCACCAGGATACTCATTCTCTTCTGTTCCGGCATCCCAAAGCATAATCTGATTTGTAATATCCCCTTCCAAAGGAGTAACTCCGTTAAACAATCGAATTCCCATATCGCCTGGTGCAAAGAATAAATCGTTAGACTTACCTAACATACATGCCAAACTTAATTGCTCTCCAACATGTGCATCAATTGTGAAAGTATAAGAATCTCCCGGGAATAATGGACCCGGATCCATTGCTCCATCAGGAATATTGGCAACTCCTGCCACATAGTTTTCATCTACCAGTGAACTATATACTCCACTTGGATCACCTACTTCTGCAAGATTTTCTAATCCATTTCCATAATTGGGTTTACCTTCTTTAAAAATCGGTTTTTCACCTTTTTTATGAATTACCCAAACAACAGGAGCAATAGGAGATACATATCCACTATGCATTTTTAAATACTCACTTAATGGCTCTGCATTACCTGTTTCAGCAAGTTCTTCCAAACCATTTCCTTCATCCGGTTCACCTTCTGTAAAAATTGGATTTTGCATGTCGCCATGTACCACCCAGGCAACTGGAGAAAGTGGTGTACTTGAACCGGGGAGTACATTAATGGTTAAAGTAAACATACTGGTTCCATCATAGTCGAGCATCACTTCAATATTATCTTCCACATTATTATATACATATCCATCCATTACATTATCTGTATTTCTAATGCTTTGGATGGTTTTAGACTCTTCTGCTCCATCTTCACCCGAAGCAGGTTCATGATTTACTTCCGTACCGGCATCCCATAAACTAATTAAACCGGTAATATCACCAGTGGTTGGGGTATCTCCATCAAACAATTTAATCCCCTCATCATCAGGTGCATAAAATAAATCATTTGAAGCTCCGTACATACTTGCAAAAGATAATCGATGACCTTTGCCTGCATGAAATTTTACAGTAAAAGTTTGCCCGGGATGTGCCGGACCCGGTGATTCTTGTCCATCAGGAATAAATTGAGCACCTGCAGCAAAATAATCATACGCAGTAGATACATTTTCAACCTTTACGGTAAAAGATCCATTGTAAATCTGATGACCATTTTTACCTTGACCTGTTTCATCAAAAAAATCTTCACACTGAGTAAACAATACTGTAGCAAGTATTGACATTGTAATAAGCTGTAACTTTTTCATAGCAATGAGTTTTAAAATTATTTACAGCTAAGGTCTTATATAAATATCACGAAAGAGTCACAAGAAACTCATCAAACCGTAACATTATTATAATGTTGGAGATACAATCACAGTAACGTAAAATATAATCAAAGTTAATAACTGTAAATCGTACACAATAAATAGTACCTGCTATGCCATACAAGCAGATATACAGTTTATTTATTTATAGCCTATAACTTTCTATGTTGTAATCATGTATGATATTAACAAATTTGAGCAAGATTTACCAACACCCTTCATTTCCCTGATAAACTGCACATTACGACTTATTAACAATTATCTTAGTTACAACGTAGATTATCCAATAACATATTATAACAAGGCTTAAATCAAAACTAAGTCAAATGGAAAAATATTGAAGCTACGATTGTTCTATACAATACGGGTATTAGCGTTGACTATGCCGGTACAAGGACAGCATAGTCAAATTTCAGGGTTAGTTACTGATTCTGAATTAGGACATCCTATTACCGGAAATACCGTATTATTAAAGGAATCCAAACAGGAATTATTACCTCTATTAATGAAGATTATGCATTGAATGCATCACAAAACGATATAATTCAATTCTCATTTATTAGATATGAAACAACAGAGGCAACCGTGGGAGAAGCAATAAACCTACCTTAGACATAAATACATCATTGTGCTGATTATCTGTCAATTGAATTTTATGTATAAACCTGAGTTCGACATAAAATTTTGGATTCAGACCGCCTATAAATAGTGAGATTCAACTGAAAATTATGAAAGAATAGCGGGCTATTTTGAATAATTTTCAGGAAGAAGATCGCTGTTTATAGGCGGAAACTCTCATGCTTTGCATAAAAAACTGATCTACTTCGTTAAATTTATCGAGCTAGCCCTGCAAAATTTGCCTTGTATATCAGCCTTTTATGTCAATCTGAATGCTAAAAATTTTAATCGAACTCAGGTTA
>JBNKRV010000077.1:0-8884 GCA_050296935.1 Marinilabiliaceae bacterium
ACGCAGCAATAATCAGGAACTAAACAGCGATCTTCTTCCTGAAAATTATTCAAAATAGCCCGCTATTCTTTCATAATTTTCAGTTGAATCTCACTATTTATAGGCGGTCTGAATCCAAAATTTTATGTCGAACTCAGGTTATTAATGTATTATTACGTCTGAATGTTATAAGTTCGGACAAATTATTGATGTTCAATAACTAAATAGATCGTAATTAAATTCAATTGAAAATAATCGGATAATAGTTTATGAATAAAAATGAGGCTTTGTTCCATTCAACAGCATTTACAACTACGGCATTTAAACAATTGATGCAAAACAGAATTCAATCTGTTCTGCTCATATCCAGTAATTATGATGCTTTTATGCTTGAAGAAGATGGAAGGATTGAAGAGCAAATATTTAATGAATATGTGTCACTCAACTTGCGGTATCCACCCCGGTTTATTCAAGTAACATCGGCAGAGGAGGCACTTGATATATTAGAGCATGAACCAATTGATTTGATTATATCCATGTTGAATATAGGCGGTATGGATCCTTTTCAATTATCAAAAGCAATTAAAGAGACTTACGAAAATATACCAATAGTTGTATTAACACCATTTTCCAGAGAGGTTAGTCTCAAATTGAAAAATGAAGATACAAGTGCCATTGATTATACATTTTGTTGGCTTGGAAATGCAGATATCTTATTAGCTATCATTAAAGTTATTGAAGATGAGATGAATGCAGAGTATGATATTTTGAACGTAGGGGTTCAATGTATTATTCTTGTAGAGGATTCTGTACGGTATTATTCAAGCTATTTACCTATCATATATAAAATCGTTTTTAATCAGTCTAAAAAGTTTATGACTGAAGGTTTAAACGAACACCAGAAGATGCTTAGGATGCGGGGCAGGCCTAAAATTTTACTTGCCAGAAATTATGAAGAAGCTATTGGTATGTACCAAAAGTTTAAAATGAATCTTTTAGGTATAATTTCTGATGTTTCGTTTAATAGGGGCGGTAAAAAGGATTATATGGCCGGTGTTAATTTAGCAAATAAAGTAAAGGAAGATGATGCTTACATGCCCTTTTTATTGCAATCCTCCAATATTGATATGGAGCAGGTTGCCAAAGAAATAAAAGTAGGATTTTTGTATAAATACTCAAAAAGTCTGCTTCAGGAACTTAAATCTTTTATAAAGATAAATCTGGCTTTTGGTGACTTTGTTTTTATTAAACCAGGATCTCAGGAAGAAGTGGGGAGGGTTAGGAATTTAAAAGAACTTCAGGATATGCTTTTTAGTATTCCGGATGAGTCATTGAGGTATCATTTTCAACGTGATCATATATCTAAATGGCTCAAAGCAAGGGCTTTGTTTCCTATTGCAGAAGTAGTTAAAACTTTAAAAATTGAAGATTTTGGTAGCTTAGAGGCAACAAAGAAGTTTTTGTATGAAATAATTGTAAATTTCAGGATATCAAAAGGTAAAGGTGTTATTGCACAGTTTATGCCTGATCGGTATGATAAATATATAAAGTTTGCGAGAGTCGGGAATGGCTCAATTGGAGGGAAGGCCAGGGGATTAGCTTTCTTGGATAATATTATCAATAAGAATAGTGAATTGCTCAGCTTTGAAAATATAGATGTAACGATTCCGAAAACAGTGGTTGTTGGAACAGATGTATTTGAGCATTTTATGGAGCGTAACAATTTATATGAAATTGCATTATCCGATTCCTCAGATGAGGAAATATTGGATGCTTTTATTAAAGCTGAACTTCCTCGTTTATCTTTAGATTATTTAAAACATTTTATATCTGTGATAGATAATCCCATCGCTATTCGTTCATCAAGTGTGTTGGAGGATAGTCATTTTCAGCCTTTTGCAGGGATTTATTCCACGTATATGATTTCTAATACAGATGATATTGATTTAGTGGTTCTTCAAGTGGCAGAAGCAATAAAATGTGTTTATGCATCTGTTTATTATAAGCAAAGTAAAGCTTACATGGCAGCCACATTGAATATTATTGAGGAAGAACAGATGGGAATTGTTTTGCAGGAGTTGGTTGGGCAAAAATTTGAAAATAGATTTTACCCCACGATTTCAGGAGTAGCTCGATCTGTTAATTTTTATCCAATTCCGCCGGAAAGAGCCGGGGACGGAATTGTGAATGTGGCGTTAGGTTTAGGGAAACAGATTGTTGAAGGAGGTGTTTCATTGAGGTTTTCACCGAAGTATCCACAGAAAACATTGCAGCTTTCAACGCCCGAATTTACTGTTCGAGATACACAAAAGAATTTCTTTGCATTAAATATGGATAATTCGAGTTTCAGACCATCCGTTAATGATGCAATAAACCTTTTGAAATTAGATGCTAAAACAGCGTTAAAAGATGGAACATTGCGATGGTTAGGTTCTGTGTATGATTATCAGAATAATATTGTTAGAGATGGTGTTATGGCAAAAGGAATTCCTCTGATTACGTTTGCCAATATTTTAAAGCATGATTCTTTTCCTTTAGCATCAATAGTACAACGGGTTCTGGAAATTGGTCAAAATGAAATGAATCAGCCTGTTGAGATTGAGTTTGCAGTTGACTTGCAATCGCCTGAGGGAAAGTACGTTTTTTATCCCCTGCAGATTCGTCCAATTGTTGAAGGGGAAGAAACATTAAAGGAGGATCTGGAGAGTGCAGATCCTAAGCAACAATTAATTTATTCAGATTCGGTATTAGGAAATGGAATAATTGATGATGTTATTGATGTTGTTTTTGTTAAAAGTCAGGGTTTTAAGCCTGCAGATATGGTCAAAATGCCAGCTGTAATTGAGAAAATAAATGATGATATTATAGCTAAAGGGAAAAATTATATATTAATCGGTCCAGGTCGGTGGGGATCACAGGATCAATGGCTTGGAATTCCGGTTAAATGGCCACAAATTTCAGGGGCAAGAGTAATTGTTGAAACAGCACTTGAAGGATTTAGTGTTGATCCAAGTCAGGGGACACATTTTTTTCAGAATTTAACATCGTTACGAGTCGGATACTTTACTGTTAATCAGAATTCGGCGAATAGTTTTTACGATGAAATCTTCTTGTTGAACCAATCAACTCAATATGAAGATGATTTTATAAAGCACGTGGAACTTAAATCTCCTTCAATTATTAAAATTGATGGTAAAAAAGGTATAGGATTAATACACTATCCAAAATAGTGTTCGTCTATAAAGTCCAGCTATTACGTTGTTGCTCAAAATCCCAATCCTCATATACACTAGTATACTGCGGTCTGAATTTTTCACACGCCTTGTATTTAAACTTTATAAGTTAAACACCCGACTTTATAGACCAGCACTAAATAAATTAATACACGGTTGAATAGCGAATCTTTAATGGTGTTCTTAAAATAGGGATATAGTATATTAACTTAAATGATGGTTTATTTTTCCTATTAGATCCTCAGGCTGAAATGGTTTACTTATATAGTCATCCATTCCTGAGGCCATACATCTTTCCTTGTCTTCAGGGAATGCATTTGCTGTTACTGCAATGATTGGTGTATGTGTATTGGTGCTCTTTTCAATTTCCCTGATTTTCTGGGTTGCTTTAAAACCATCCATAATAGGCATTTGCACATCCATGAGAATTAAATCGTATTTGGCCTTTCCAAATTTGTCAAGAGCTTCTTTCCCATTGTATGCAACCTCAATTTTATTGACTTCATTTTTAATATAAAGTATAATAATTTGTTGGTTACTAAAATTATCTTCAACTAAAAGAATATTAGCATTCTTAATATCAACAGATGGTTTGTAAAAGGAATGTGGAGAAGTGGATTTTTCTTTAAGACTTTGGATAGATGCGCTTTGAGTGTTCTCTTTAAAAGTAATACCAAATTCAAAACTTGTTTCTTCCAACTCCGGGTTTATAGTTAAAATATGTCCGTCTTGTTCAATGAGTTTTTGAGTTAAACCTAACTCTAGAAACTGAATGTGTTTTGATGTGTTGAGTCTTAAGGTGTCATTTTCATATAATGAATCTTCCGATCTGTATTCTTTGGGAAATGGAATATTTCCGGTGCTCCTGATTTTAAATAATAATTCAACAATGCCGGGCATGTTGTCGCCACGGTTAACTTCAATATTAATCTTTTTTTCTTCAGTAATGTTATACTTTGCAATACTATTGAGAATGTTCAGAAATATTTGTTTAGTCTTAATCGCATTACCAGTCATAGTTGATGGTATATCAGCAGAAAATGAGAGGCTGAATTTTTGTTTTGTATTATTGTCTGAGAAAAGTCTGATGGTGTTATTTAATGTAGAATAAAGATTAAAACTTATTTCTTCTTCCTGTATCGGTTTTAAGCTCCCTTTTGATACGGAAACCATATTAGTAACAACGTTTACAAGGTTGTTTGCAGAAGCATGTATTGTATTAATGTAATCTCTTTGATCGTCTGTAAGGTTTGTTTTACCTAGTATGTCCAGAATACCGGTAATGTTGCTCAACGGAGTTCGAATTTGTCTGGAAAGGCTGGAGATATGTTCCTCCTGCGATATTTTGCTGTTTTGAGAATTGATCATTGCCCTTTCCTTTGTGAGCATAACTTCTGCAAAGATAAATTTCAAAGTATAAGCAATTATGAAGGAAAATATATAGTAAATGGAAAACAGGATTTCCATATTAAAACTATAAACCTGAGCTTTAGGAATGAATAAGCTTAATAACAAAAAGTCAGTAAGTACAAATAAGAATATCGCAAATGAATAAATAGCGCCGTTTTTACGACCAAATAAATTTATTGCAATAAAAGGAAATATGCCCAGCCATATTATATTTATACCCGTAGGGCCTCCGAATATGATAAAAAATATAAATGTTGTGATAATAAATGAAAATAATATCTCCTTGTAATATTTTGAATTGGGGCGACGCCCCATATACAAATAATTGAATGCAAACAGAATGCTGAAAAATAATAAGGGTCCTGCAAAAAACAAATCTTCTTCAAGTAATGCTATAATTCCTTCAATAAACACAATTACAAAAAGGAAAAAATTCAAAACATTAGTGAGTAAAAGGGTTGTTTTTGTTTCAATTTCCAGTTTATCATCTTGTTCAAAAGTGAACAGCTGCAAAAATTTATTAATAAATTTCATATATAATTAATGACTTTTTTCTTTGTAAGTTTTGTTAGGACGAACCTTTTTATACGTAATTTAATTCAATTAGTTTGTAAAAGCATACACTTTAGGTCTTTTTTGCTTCAATGGAAACATATTAAAATTGTTCAGATAAAACCTAATGCATGAAGTTAATTACTATTCTGCGAGATTACAATAATTTGTTGAAAGCCCAGTGCTTTTAATCTGAAAATTTTCATTTAAAGGAAATTATTATTCTTTGTATAATTATGATCTGTTTAATAAATTAATCTTAATATATGATCCGTTTAGGATTCTCAAGTATGTTTTTTTCAGGTGTATGGTGCTGTTATTTAAACAGGTAGATGATGTATTCAATTTGTTGTGAAAGAAATGTATAACTTGATTGCTATTTTTACGTTCTAAATGAATAGATTTTTAAGAATTTTATGATCTTTATCTTTAGAATTATAACACACAACAATTTTAATATCATAACACAAAAATTAGTAATATATGAAAAAGTTAGTATTTAGTTTATTGTTTTTAATTACTTCTGTTTTAGTAGTTGGTCAGAATCATTTACCTACAGAGCAAGACTATAAGAATTTTTTTAAGTCGAAAACCTATGTTGTGCAGGATGAAAATCCAATGTCTGATTTTAATTTTATGATTAAAAAAGTGATGCCAAGGGTTTGGAATGTAACAGATTATGAAATTATTTCACCAGCGGAATTTGATGAAAAAAGGCGTGATCCGTCTTATTCATTTATTGTAACATCAACAGTAACTTTTGATAAGGATAAAACTAAAGCAAGGTATACTTTTATTAGTTTACTGATGGGGAAGGATACTTATTCAATAACGGATATGCCGGATTTATGCTCAATCCCATTGTCATATGTCAGAGTAGAAGATGATAGTTATGCCTATAAAATGGAAGGATTCATTCGATTTATTCAAGATCATGTTCAATTGGTTTCAAAAAATCCTGATATTATAAAGAAGAACATGTTTAAGTATTATAATAAGAATATTAAATCCTTGAATAATAAGAAACTATATGTGGTAAAGGAGGATCTGACATCGGAAATCAATACTTTAAGTAAAATTCAAAAAGTTTATCCATATAGTGTGGAGGTTGTTACACAAGATCAAATTGCAAAAGCAATCGAAAACAAAGATCCTGATGTTGTATTTTTGCATAAAGTCGGACCTGAAGGTACCAGATACAAGGCTCGTTGTTATAAAATCGTTATTGGAGCAGCGGATTCACAGTTCTATTATTTCGATTGGCATATGGTTTCTCCTAAAAATAGAGATGGTCTTTTGTTAAGTGATTTAAAATCAATGGCTAAATAGAAATTAAATTTGTGAGATAAAAAGCCTGCTAAATATATTTAGTAGGTTTTTTTATGGGGTTGAGAAAAAGAATTTCTTCAATATAATTTACATGGTAATCAAATGAAATTATAATAAATTTGTGGCCCAAATAATAAAACAATTAAATTTTAATATATGTCTGACGATAAGAAGATTATATTTTCGATGGTTGGTGTAAGTAAAGTTGTGCCTCCACAAAAAAAGATTTTGAATAATATTTATCTGTCATTTTTCTATGGTGCCAAAATCGGTATTATAGGACTTAACGGATCAGGTAAGTCAACATTAATGAAAATAATCGCTGGGATTGATAATAACTTTCAAGGGGAGGTTGTTTCATCTCAGGATTATTCAGTAGGTTATTTAGAGCAGGAGCCTGTACTTGATGATAATAAAACAGTTAAGCAAGTTGTTGAAGAAGGTGTTCAGGAAGTTGTTGATGTACTGAATGCTTATAATCAGGTAAATGAGAAATTTGCAGATCCGGAAGTGTTAGAGAATCCGGATAAAATGCAGGAATTAATGGATGAGCAGGCAAGGTTACAAGAAAAAATTGATCAATATGATGCCTGGAATCTGGATACAAAATTAAATCGTGCGATGGATGCCTTAAGGTGTCCGGATGAAGACAAAGAGGTGAAGTATTTGTCTGGTGGGGAAAAACGCAGGGTGGCTTTATGTCGTTTATTGCTACAAGAACCTGATGTGTTGCTGCTGGATGAGCCAACTAACCATTTAGATGCAGAATCAGTACAATGGTTAGAGCTGCATTTGCAACAATACAAAGGAACTGTAATTTCAATTACTCACGACAGATACTTTTTAGATAATGTGGCCGGCTGGATTCTGGAACTCGATAGAGGTGAAGGAATTCCCTGGAAAGGAAATTATTCATCCTGGTTAGAGCAGAAGACAAATCGAATGCAGCAGGAAGAAAAAACAGCATCCAAAAGAAGGAAAACTCTTGAACGCGAACTCGAATGGGTACGCATGGCACCTAAAGCCAGACATGCTAAATCCAAAGCACGTTTATCTGCCTATGATAAATTGATGGATGAAGATATGAAGGAAAAAGAAGAAAAGCTGGAAATATTCATTCCTAACGGACCAAGACTTGGTGATAAGGTTATTGAGGCAAATGGTGTGGCAAAAGGTTTTGAGGATAGATTATTGTTTGAAGATCTGGAATTTGTTTTACCTAAAAATGGTATCGTAGGGGTTATTGGACCCAATGGTGCTGGTAAAACAACTTTATTTAGGATGATTATGGGTAAGGAAACCATTGATAAAGGATCATTTGAGGTGGGTGAAACTGTAAAAGTTGGATATGTGGATCAGACTCATGAAGCTATTGATCCTGATAAATCTGTTTTTCAGGTGGTTGCTGATGGTCAGGAGACTGTTAAATTAGGAGGGCGTGAATTAAACTCAAGAGCTTATTTAGCCAGATTTAACTTTACAGGTTCAGATCAGGAAAAAAAGTGCGGAGTATTGTCTGGAGGAGAGAGGAACAGATTGCATTTGGCAATGACTTTTAAAGAAGAAGCTAATGTTTTATTATTGGATGAACCTACAAATGATATCGATGTAAATACATTAAGGGCTTTGGAAGAAGGCTTGGATGATTTTGCAGGTTGTGCTGTTGTAATATCACATGACCGTTGGTTTTTAGATAGAATTGCAACTCATATTTTGGCATTTGAAGGAGATTCAAAAATTCATTACTTTGAAGGATCTTTTTCTGAATATGAGGAGAACAAGAAACGCAGACTTGGAGATGTTACTCCTAAAAGAATCAAATATAAAAAGTTAGTAAAATAAATAATTCATAATCTCCTTACTATTTGTCAGGTAGAGGAGTAATGTTGAAGTTAATAACCTGAGTTCGATATAAAATTAATGGCTCAAATCGCTTATAAATACTGAGTTTCAAGGAATGTTTGCGAAAGCATAGCGGGCTATGGTAAGCAAATATGACGCAGAAAATCGGTATTTATAAGTGAAATTCATAGCTTTTCATTAAATAATCGATTTACGGCTCTAAATTTTATCACCATAGCTCGCTATGTCTCAAAAACTTATATTGTAAATCAATTATTTACTGAAATTTGAGCTCGCTAATTTTATATCGAACTCAGGTTACTACCAAGATTGCACTTACCATTCCTGCTGAGAGATTTTTATTATCAGTTTTTTGTAAGCCTTTTAACCTAAATTAGGCATTTAAAACAATGCTTAATCGACTGAGATTGACTTCGGTGAGCTCGTAAACTCAGTTCACAAACCAAATCGGTTCCCTCCATTCACAACTTGCGCCATCGCTAAAGCTTTTGCGGCCCGTGGTTGGTGCTCCTCCTGGT
>JBNKRV010000078.1:0-8289 GCA_050296935.1 Marinilabiliaceae bacterium
GTTTCGTTTACTGATTTTTTTAACGCTTTTTCATGAAGGCGGAAATGCTACCCTGATATTTGAAAGATACCTTATAACCCGTTAGAAATAAAGATTATGCTAAGGTTAAATAGTTTATACCGGACACTAATGATTTAAAATGAAAACCATCTGTATTTGTGCAGGTGGTTTTTTTGTGAAACAGTTTCAGGTTTTTAAATAGAAATGAAGAATATCTTAGTTGTTATGATATGTGCTGTTTATCACTAAAATAGAGAAGTGTTGAAAATTGCATGGCATCAAAAGTAGTCACTTGTGTTAGTTTTTATTTATTTGTTCAATATTTGAAATATCCAGAACATAGGGAGTGAGTAAAATTGCACTAACATTCTTTTGTCGGTTATTTACGTACCCATTAATTTCAATATCTCCATTTCCGGAAACAACCTTTTCAATAATGTCAACTAGCTTATAAGAAAGGTCTTTTATGGATTTCATTACAGTCATATTCGCCTCATTATTTTTTATGGATTGCAAAATTTCATCATTTGAATCCTGAGCCGTAATTATTGTTTTTGAGGGATCCAGACCATTGTTTTTCAAAACATCAACTGTTGCCAAAGCCAACGGAACATTACAAGCTATAACTCCATCAATTTGGTGTGGGTAACAATTAACAACCTTTGAAAAATCATATTCAGCATTCTTATAGGACCAATCCTCTATATTGGTTTTAAATACGATATTGTATTGGTTCTGAGTATTTACTTTTTGGATCGTTTTTTCAATACCTTCCGTAACCATAATGGCATTAGCATCATCACTATCACCATATAGTAAAACTATATTCCCGGATTTTATTTTTGAGAATACATAATTGGCCAATAACTCACCAATTTTGATGTAATCATATGAAACTACATAATCCAAATCACAGTTCTGAACAAGTCTGTCATAAGCAATAATTGGGATGCCACTCTTTTTTGACAGGCGAACGATCTGAGCTGCGGTGTTCGCATTTGCCGCTACAATGACCAAGGCATCCACCCCTTGAGCAATTAATTCTTTGGCTTGTTGCGCTTGTAGATTTTCATTTCCGTCTGCATTTTTAATAATGCAATTTATTCCTTTTTCAGCACTTCTTTCCTGAATATTATTTACGTCTATCTGCCATCGTGAGTTACTTAATGAATGAATCAGGAAACCGAAAGTAATCTGTTTAGACTGAGACTTCTGTGTACATGATGTCAAAGCTATTATCATACTTAATAATAGAACCCAACATTTCATAATGCATTATTTTTTAGTAGTACTGTATATGAATAAAGCCTTTTTGCCATGGTATTGTATAATTTACAAGTTGTTATTCCAATCTTTATGGTATTGATGGTGCAAAGAAATAAGATTTTATAGAAATATCCTATAATTTTTATGATATTGTAGAATTTGATTTGTCATGTACAACACTTCAGTAAAAAACATAAAAAACCTCAGTTCGATTATAATTAAAGAACTCCGGTTTTATAAAATGATTGATGTGTAATATAAAGTTCTGAAACTTAGTGTACTATGCTTCAGTTTGTTTTGTGATTATTGTTTCGCCAGGTATAGTTCAGACAAGCCTGGCTTTACTCTCGCTTATCGCAATAATGGTATATTCAGAGTTTCTGACGAATGTCTAATTCATAATTAGTGTTCGTCTATAAAGTCCAGCTGCTGCGTTGTTGCTCAAAATTCAAATCCTCATATACCCTGGTATACTGCGGTTTGAATTTTTAACACGCTTTGTATTTAAACTTTATACTCCAACACCCGACTTTATGGACAGGCACTAGTGCCATGTCGTTAAAAATAGTTTGTTATTCTTGATTTTATTGAAGAGTTGTATTAACTTCTTGTAAAACAATAAAACCCAGGTATATGAACTCAAATAACAGTGTTACTATTTTAGGTGTAAGTGTATACGATCGTACCAAAGAAGCCGGTGAAGTACAGCAGGTATTAACAAAATTCGGATGTTCCATCAGAACCCGTATAGGAATGCATGAGGTAACAGATGATTTCTGCAGCAAAAGTGGATTAATCATACTCGAACTTTTTGGAGATACAGATGAACAGAAAAAACTGGAAGAAACATTAATTAAAATCAAGGGTGTGGAGATACAAAAAATGGTATTTGCCAATTAATCTTTGATTCAGGATGTTGTAAAGTTACAAATGATATTGTAAAGCATTAAAACCCCGGGAAATCGCTTTTTTAATCTTATTCCTCAGTCTGAATCTTTATTTTCCAATGTATTATTCTGTTTAAAGTTGCAGTAAGGAAATCAGGATTATTTGAAGGATGAAATTACACAATGATAGTAACAAGCGATTTCCTTGTTTTAGTAACCTGAGTTCGATTAAAATTAGCGAGCTCAAATTTCAGTAAATGATTGATTTACAATATAGATTTTTGAGACATAGCGAGCTATGGTGATAAAATTTAGAGCCGTAAATCGATTATTTAATGAAAAGCTATGAATGTCACTTATAAATACCGATTTTCTGCGTCATATTTGCTTACCATAGCCTGCTATGCTTTCGCAAACATTCCTTGAAAATCAATATTATAAGCGATTTGAGCCATTAATTTTTATATCGAACTCAGGTTAGTAGTTTGAAATCGATTCGTAATTATGTAATTGATATGTTCGTTAGTCATTCCTCTCTTATTTTTAATTAATCAATGAATTAAATTTTCAATTATTTGGTATTCTTACACCTTTTTATCCGAAAAGGACTTATTTTTGCATTTTTAAAAATAAAGAAGCGCAAATGTCAATAATCTATCATCCTCAGAAATATAAGATAGAAGATAAGTCAATGCAGAATTTTATTGATGCTGATGAAATCAATCAAATTCTTAAAGACGCAGAAAATCCTACCAAAGAGCAAGTACGTGAGGTTATTCAAAAGTCGTTGAATAAAAATAGGTTGTCTTTACAGGATACAGCCATCCTTATCAATGCCAACGATCCCGAATTGATAAATGAAATAAAGGATGCTGCGCGTACACTTAAAGAGCGTGTTTATGGTAGGAGAATTGTACTATTTGCTCCGCTCTACATCGGTAATTTGTGCATTAATAACTGTACTTATTGTGGATTTAGAAATGAGAATACATCTCAAAAAAGAACTACATTAACCAGTGATGATTTAAAAGATGAGGTAAAAGCACTGGAGGATGCAGGTCATAAACGATTAATTCTGGTTTATGGAGAACATCCCAGATACAACGCCAAATTTATAGCTGAAACAGTTAAAACCGTCTATTCGGTAAAGCATAAAAATGGAGAAATTCGACGCGTAAATATTAATGCAGCACCACTTGATGTGGAAGGTTTTAAAGTGGTTAAAGAAGCCGGTATAGGAACCTATCAGATTTTTCAGGAAACTTATCATCATGAAACCTATTTAAAAGTTCATAAGAGTGGCTTGAAAAGAGATTATGACTGGCGTATCACAGGTTTGGATCGTGCTATGGAAGGTGGAATTGATGATTTAGGGATAGGTGCCTTACTCGGATTGTATGACTGGAGATTTGAAGTGATGGGATTATTACGTCATGTCAACCATTTTGAGGCTGTATTTAACGTTGGTCCTCATACCATATCCTTTCCCAGAATACAGGAAGCATCAGGAATTGAGGTAGATAAAAAATGGGCTGTTTCTGATGAGGATTTCACCAAACTGGTGGCCATACTTCGTTTGGCTGTTCCATACACCGGTTTAATACTAACGGCAAGAGAACCGGCTGAAATAAGAGATGAAGTGCTACAATATGGTGTTTCGCAAATTGATGGGGGTACGAATATTGAAATGAAAGGGTATACCCAACGTGAGGATGCACAGGATATTGATCAGGAGCAGTTTGCAATCATGGACAACCGTTCCTTAAATGAAGTAATGGAAGAGTTGGTTGGAAAAGGTTTTATACCTTCTTTTTGTACAGCCTGTTATCGGTTAGACAGAACGGGGGAACACTTTATGGAGTTTTCAGTACCTGGTTTTATCAAGCGTTTCTGCCAGCCTAATGCCATATTAACCTTGGCAGAATATCTGGAAGATTATGCACCGGAAGAAACAAAAACCAAAGGTTATCAGTTAATAACAGAGGAGCTTAAAACCTATGAAGATGAACGGTTTAAGACGAAATTAGTTGAGCGTCTGGAGAAAATTAAAAGCGGTAAACGCGATTTGTATTTTTAGTATTTGTAATACAGTATTATCGTTTTCCACGAATTTTGCATTTAAACACCTCTACGGTGAGTTATATAAATGAATGTATGATCTGTTTTATATGGTTTTATTGCATTATAGTTGTTTCATTGTTTTTCTGGTTAAATGATTTATTTTCCATATATCTCTACAAAAAGATTCTTTTACTGAAATAATTTATAAACACTCTATGCCAATAATGGTTAACTTTATGTAATTCTACATTAATTGTTAATCTCATTATTATGGCAAATTCAAAAATAAGAGTGCAGGATGCTCTTGACTATCATACCAAAGGAACTCCCGGAAAAATAGAAGTAATACCTACAAAAGCTACCAAAACACAGCGTGATTTAGCATTAGCCTATTCTCCTGGTGTGGCAGAACCATGTAGGAAGATTGCAGAAAATGTAGAAGATGTCTATAAATATACCGCCAAAGGAAACCTGGTGGCTGTTATATCCAATGGAACTGCCGTACTTGGATTAGGCGATATTGGTCCCGAAGCTTCAAAACCAGTAATGGAAGGGAAGGGGCTGCTCTTTAAGATATTTGCCGGAATTGATGTGTTTGATCTGGAGTTAAATACTAAAAATATTGAAGAATTTATTACGGTAGTAAAAGCTCTGGAACCCACCTTTGGAGGCATTAACCTGGAAGATATTAAGGCTCCGGATTGCTTTGAAATAGAAGAGCGTTTAAAAAAGGAACTTAATATACCGATTATGCATGATGATCAGCATGGTACGGCTATTATATCAGGGGCTGGTTTGATTAATGCCTTAAAAGTACTTGAGAAAAATGCAAAAGATGTTAAAGTGGTGGTTTCCGGTGCCGGCGCATCAGCTATTTCATGTGTAAAAATATTTATTGAACTGGGTGTCAGTAAAGATAATATTGTGGTGTGTGATTCAAAAGGTGTTATCCGTAAAGACAGAGAGAATCTGACACCGACCAAAAAGGAATTTGCTACAGATAGAGATCTGCATTTGCTGAAAGATGCCATGGTGGGTGCGGATGTGTTTTTAGGACTGTCGAAAGGAAACGTGCTTTCACCAGAGATGTTAAAAACCATGGCTCCCGACCCTATCGTGTTTGCATTAGCAAATCCTGATCCTGAAATTGAATATGAGGTGGCCATGGCTACCAGAGATGATGTATTGATGGCCACAGGAAGGTCAGATCACCCGAATCAGGTCAATAACGTGTTGGGTTTTCCATTTATTTTCAGAGGTGCACTTGATGTAAGGGCCACGGCTATTAACGAAAGAATGAAGCTGGCTGCGGTAAAGGCTATCGCTGATTTGGCTCAGCAACCTGTTCCCGATGTTGTAATAAAGGCTTATAATAAAGATACGATTACTTTTGGTCGCGAATATATTATACCCAAACCTTTAGATCCACGTTTGTTAACAGAAGTGGCTCCCGCCGTTGCAAAAGCAGCTATGGAGAGTGGTGTGGCCAAATATGAAATTACCGATTGGGAAGATTATAAAACCAAATTAGTGAAACGTTTGGGGCATGATGATCAGATTATCAGACGATTAACGAATAAAGCTAAGCTTAATCCTAAACGTATCGTATTTGCAGAAGCTGAGGATTATAGGGTTCTGAAAGCTGCTCAAATTGCTTTGGATGAAGGGATTGCGGTGCCAGTTTTGCTTGGTGATGAAGATCGAATTCAAGCTTTAATTGATAAGTATAATTTAGATTTGGGAGATACTCAAATTATCAATCCTCAAAGTAAATCTTCTAAAGAAATGGTTGAGCGTTATGCCAAAGTTTTCTTTAATAAACGGCAGCGAAGAGGATATAATTTATACGAGGCGCATAACGAAATGACCAAGCGTAATTATTTTGGTTGTATGATGGTTGAAGTAGGCGAAGCGGATGCCATTATTTCCGGTATAAGCCGAAGATACACACAAACAATCCGACCGGCATTGCAGATTCTGGGTACCGAGATACCCGGCAAAAAGGTTTCAAGTATGTATCTGATGTTAACCAAAAGAGGACCACTATTCTTCACAGATACAACCATGATTCCTGATCCAACATCTGAGGAATTGGTAGATATTGCTTTTCAGGCAGCTACAGCCGTGCAGCAGATGATGAATATGGAACCCAAAGTAGCTTTTCTGGCTTATTCCAACTTCGGCTCCTCGGATGATGCCGAGCCTAAGATGGTGAGGAAGGCCGCTGCATTAATGAAAGATAAGTACCCTGAGATTATATCAGATGGAGAGGTACAAGCCAACTTTGCATTTAATCAGGATGAGTTAAAAGAGAACTATCCGTTTTCTGATTTTATTAATAATGAACCTAATATTTTAGTTTTTCCTAACCTTTCTGCTGCCAATATAGCCTACAAATTAATGCAGGTAATGAAGAGTGGAGAAGCAATTGGTCCAATAGTATTAGGAATGAAGCGCCCGGTTCATATTCTTCAGTTAGGTAGCTCTGTTCGTGAGGTACTCAATATGATTACCATTGCTACCATTGATGCTCAGATAAAGGAAAGGAAATTGATTTAAACGATGTTTTCATATTTATTGCTTTAGTTTTTTCACAATTAGTTTAATAAAGTGCACAGAATCATTTATTTACAATATGAGGAAAGCCTTTTGCAATTTCCAGATTATGCAGCAGATAGTCATAATGACAAAAGGATTGCGATACAGAATTATCAACATGATGACTGGGGTGTATTTTCGTAAATGCTTGTTTTCAATAGAAGATTTTACTGACTTTAAAATACTACAAACCTGAGCTCGCTAATTTTAATCGAACTCAGGTTACAAAATCGTTTAGGTATCTGCGTGATACTTTTGTGATACTTAAGCGTTAACTTTAACAAAAAATAGAATCATTATGTATAAAGTACTCATTGTAGAAGACGATCCGGATATCATCCAATTAATAGATATTCACCTGAAAGATCTGGATTGCGAAATACAGGTGGCCTCCAATGGGAAAAAAGGTTTTGAATTGGCCATGGCCAGCAGTTTCGATTTGGTGATTTTGGATATCATGTTACCGGAAATGGATGGTATCAGTATTTGTCAGAAAATGAGAGCACTGGATAATTTTACTCCGGTATTGATGCTTACGGCCAAATCGGAAGAAATAGATAAGGTGCTGGGATTAGAGTCCGGAGCTGATGATTATATAACTAAGCCTTTTGGTATCAGGGAATTCATTGCCAGAGTAAAAGCCATATTGCGTCGTCAAAAACAAAATAAGAAAGAGAAAAGTGCGTCAACTTCATCTAAATTGGAATTTGAGGAATTGTGTATTGATGAGGAAAAAAGAAAAGTGACCTTAAATAACGAAAGAATTGACCTTACACCCAAGGAGTTTGATTTATTATTACTGATGGCGCTAAGTCCGGGCAGGAGTTACGATAGAGACCAATTATTAAGTCTGGTTTGGGGATATGAGTTTAATGGTTATGAACATACAGTAAATTCACATATAAACCGCTTAAGAGCTAAAATAGAACCCGATTTAAATCAGCCTAAATTTATTCTAACTACATGGGGTGTAGGTTATCGGTTTAATGATGAATTGTAGATGAGGTATGTAGAACTAATTCTCCCTGAAAGCAAGCTTTTACTTTTTAGGGAATACATAAAATTATAACTGACAGATAATCTGCACGATAATCTGTTTATGACAAAGGCAGGTTGTAATCCTGTTGGATGGAATATAGTTTTTACAATGTTTATCTGAGATGTAAAATGCTGTAAAATAATAATCTGTGATCATTACTAACCTGAGTTCGATTAAAATTTTAGAATTTACCTCATTAAATATTTATTTATAAGGTATTCGATAGAATATTGTTTCAGATTAACATAAAAGGCTGATATACAAGGCAAATTTTGCAGGGCTAGCTCGCTAAATTTAACGAAGTAGATCAGTTTTTTATGCAAAGCATGAGAGTTTCCGCTTATAATTTTTGCGATAAGTGAATGTAGAAGCAAAGTTTACTTTGATTATGCTGAACGCAGCAATAATCAGGAACTAAACAGCGATCTTCTTCCTGAA
>JBNKRV010000079.1:0-4442 GCA_050296935.1 Marinilabiliaceae bacterium
AGTGCCCGATGGTGCAAATGCTAGTTTTGAGCCATTCCCAACAGATACAAAAGTATATCACTTTCATCCTAATGCTTTTATTGAACAGATGAGGAGATTACGCCCCTGTAGTTGTCCTATTGATGAGCCGCTGTTTAAATGCAATAAATACAAAAGTAATTATGGACCTGTCTACTTTGGGAGTACAAAAGGGAAAAACTATTTAGGTTGGAATAAGTTGTTGGCGAATAATAAAGTGACTGAGAATGAAAAGCTTGTTATTTCTGTGATGTCAGAAAACGAAGGCTACTTAGAATCGATACAAAGCTATGACAACCAAGTTCTTTCTTTTGGATTTATGCAAAAAACAATCAATAGCTCTGGTAAAGGTGAATTTACTGATCAAATTCATGAGTTTAAAAAAGACAATCCTAGAAAATACATTAAACTATTCTTAAACTGTGGTTGGTCTGTCGAAGAAAATGATTCTGGTGAGAAAATATTGTTTTATACATCAAAAGATCATGCTAGAAATATTACTGGAATAGAACTTAAAAACGAAATAAGAAAGAAATATAATGCTGAAAATGAAAATAGTATGATGCCTTGCGAAGCTCTATCCCATTTAATAAAGGTTGGCACGGATGTAGATTTTCAAGAAAAACAAGTTTTAGACTTTGTTAGCAGGTTAAGGAATTATATGAATAAAAAGATTGACACATATAAAATATGTGATTATATAAAAAGTCCATTAGGAATAGGAACAATTTTAGATCATTCAGTAAATAGACCTGCTCATGTTTATGCATACTTTAAAGAAGCATTACGACAATTTTATACAAAAAAAGATGCGGAAGTAAAGAAGTATAATGAAGATAAAGAGAACAAAGTAAAGAAAGAATTAATTTCAAGAAATCCTAATACATGGTCAATTAATCATTCTTTCTATGAAAAAGAAATTCTAGATATATATGGTCCATTAAGAGGAACAATATTTAATACAACAATAAAAGGTAAACCAATGACAGATGCCACAGAAAGATACAAACATTTAAAGAAGAAATTATGATTAAGTATATTACTATTTTATCAATGTATCTAATAACCATTAGTTGTTATGCACAGGTAAAAAATCAAGAGTTCGTTATACCATTCCTTGATAAATCAACTGACACATGTTATGTGAAATGTGATACAATCATTCTTAAAAGGCTAAGTAATTATGAATTTCAATTGATTGTGAATGGAAAGAATAATGACAAACAAAATTCCTCTGTTATTAATATCGAGGATATAAATATTGCAGGAAGTCTTTGGAACGATATTCGAAATGTAAATATTTCTGACTACGATAGTAGTTTTGTTGTTCAATATTACGAGCCAGTATCAGGAGCTCATTTAATTTATCATGTTTTTTGCAGAGATGCATCTGGAAATTACTCATGGTCAAAAACCTATTGTATAAATGACAACAGAAGAGAGTTAGTTTTTAGTGGAAATATACATACACCGACCTCCATATCAAACTATAAGAAAGGAATACAGCGAAGTATTGACTTTGAAATTATTGAATGTACGATTCTTGAGTCAGGAGATCAAACAAAAGACGTTAATAGTTTAATAAAAAAATGTTATGAAGTTCAAGATTATAATACAGCAAAAATATTAGCTAATAAGCTAGTGTTGAATTATTGTATTATTAAGAATATTGAAAATAAGAATAATATTACATCATATAATAATACAGCTTATTATTTGGAACATTTAGGATTTTATTCAGAAGCCATTTATGTGCTAGAAAATTTATTGTCTTATTTCCCCAACCGCACTGTTGCCTATATCAACCTTGGGGATGCTTATTGGGGATTAGAAGAAAAGGATAATGCCAGGCAAGCCTATCAAAAATACATAGAACTTATGAAAGCTAACGGTAAAGAAAGTAAAATACCCCAAAGGATATTTGATAGGATAAAATAATAATATAAAAAGGAGGCTATAATAGTCTCCTTTATTAGTATGTCATTGAAAAGAGAGAAGACAGCGACATGAAAAAGCTGTTAGTAGACCAAAAAGAAAAAGCCCTGAAAATAACCGAAGATAAAGTAAATGCCCTCGACTTTTGGAGTGGGGTGAAAGTGCCCGATGGTGCAAATGCTAGTTTTGAGCCATTCCCAATAGATACAAAAGTATATCACTTTCATCCTAATGCTTTTATTGAGCAGATGAGGAGAACTCAACCCAATTGCTTTTGCAACAAGGATATTACCGTTGAAGCCTTTGAGGAAATATTTAGGAAAGGACCTTGGTTTACAGGAAAAGTAAGAAATCCAAGTTCAGATGATCCTAATCCTACAGATATGTCAAAATATCCTAATGTATACAAAATATCAACAGAGAAGCTTGTATATGCCTTAAACAAAACAATGAATAAGTTTGAAATAAATACATGTATTCAAAAGGCTCACTTTTTAGGACAAGTTGGTGCTGAAACTGGTTTTCAATCAACTCGAGAATTTGCATCAGGTTGGTATTATGACATAAGAGATTTTCAATCCAAACATAATTTGTATCAACAATATCTTAATTATCTCAAAAAATATGGTGGAAGTGGTACAATTGAGCAACAACTTGATAGAATAAAAATAGATTATGAATCTTGCAAGGAAGACTATGATATTTATCAAAAAAATATAAAAATTAAGGGTTTTGATTTAAAACCTTACAAAATGAAGCATGACAAATATGTGCCATTTCTTGCAGATAAAAATTTATATGAGAGTTATAAAGTTCACTTGGGGGCTTATAACTCATACAATAAAAGAATAAAAGCTAAACACACAACAATTGGAGACGGTCCAAAGTATAAAGGACATGGTTTATTGCAACTTACTTGGAAAATCAATTTTGAAAAGTTTAAAACACGATTAAAGCTAGGCTGTGATTCAAATCCAGAGCTGCTTTCATCTGATATAAAAAACGCTTGTGATATGGCAGGAAGTTGGTGGAGGAAGCCTTTAACCGGATGGGGAGATATTAATCCTAAATCAGAAAATGACGATTTACTTATGGCAACACTAGCCATAAATGGAGGAATGAAAGGTTTAACACATAGATACAAATATACTCAGAATGCACTGACTTTTTTAGGTGTTAAAGACTGTGATAAATACAATAGATTAAATATTGGGGAGTATAGCTTCGAGAGTAGTGAAATAGAAAAATCTAAATATTGTTATAAGTACGATAAAAATGGAAATCCTGTAGGCCTAAAGAGTTCTACTGTGAATTTAGTGAAAGATGCATTAAAAAAAGCAAAGGATGATTATGAGAAATAACATAAATAAATATCTGTTATTAATCTGTTTAGCATTGCCTATATCAGTTAGCTCTCAGTATTTTAAAGGTACGATCGATTGTGAATCAAGGGGGTGGCACGATTATAAATTAGGCGATTTAAATAACGATAATATATTAGACTCACTTTCTATTACTTACAATGTAAGTTACACAAATAATATTTCTGCAAGTGTTTATTTTTTAGGTAAGAGTGACTATATTTATATTGATGACATATTAATAACACCTATTGGAGGATGCTTATCCTCTCCTGATTTTATAATTAAGAATGGGGATTTGATTTATGAGGAGAATGATTATGAATCAAATGTTTTAAATCAATATAGATGCAAGTATAAACCTGAATTAAAGAGGTGGTATATTTATTCAACCATTAGATTAAAGAAGGGTGACATTTCTCATGATCAATTAAAAAAATGCAAAGAAATTCTTTTAGGCCCTTATAGTACGTTACTTGGAGACAAGTACCCCCCTGAAATAGTAACCGTTGTGTCAAAAGATTTACAAAAGCAAACTTTGGAAGAATTAAAAAGAACTCACAAGATTTGTTTATCAGAATTTAGATCAGATAATAATTCAAAAGCTTACAATTTAGAAAGTAAAGAACTAATTGAATATTTAGAGACAGTTCCAATAAACGATTCTACGGTTTACTTATTTAATGATTTAGCATTTTTTGTAATTGAATCCAAAATTAGAAGTCAACAAGTCTCTGAAAATATATATACAGCAATAACAATCCTTGAAAATATCTTATATAGATACCCTAAAAGAACTGTTGCCTATATCAACCTTGGGGATGCTTATTGGGGATTAGAAGAAAAGGATAATGCCAGGCAAGCCTATCAAAAATACATAGAGCTTATGAAAGCAAACGGTAAAGAAAGTAAAATACAAAAAAGGATATTTGATAGGATGAAATAATAATATAAAAAGGAGGCTATAGTAGTCTCCTTTATTTAGTAAGGCATTGAAAAGGAAAAAGACAGCGACATGAAAAAGCTGTTGGAAGACCAAAAAGAAAAAGCCCTGAAAATAACCGAAGATAAAGTAAATGCCCTCGACTTTTGGAGTGGGGTGAAAGTGCCCGATGGTGCAAATGCTAG
>JBNKRV010000080.1:0-16133 GCA_050296935.1 Marinilabiliaceae bacterium
GCTATGAATGTCACTTATAAATACCGATTTTCTGCGTCATATTTGCTTACCATAGCCCGCTATGCTTTCGCAAACATTCCTTAAAACTCAATATTTATAAGCGATTTGAGCCATTAATTTTATATCGAACTCAGGTTAGTAAAAATGGCCTATCCATTATTCACAAACAGTAGCCATCCTAAAGCTGTAACCGCTCACAGAATATTGATTTTAAAAATTTAGAAGATGAGAATTTAGCCAATAATAGCACCAGGGAATGCACCTAAAGCGAAATAAACACCAGGCTCGTATTCTACATGAATAGAATCTAATCCACAACGTTCCATCAAGATTCTGGGAGCAGCAGTATTCACCCCTACATCTACCCCAACCACAAATACGATTCTCAGGAAATGCAATAATGAATATAAATCGTACAAAGACATTTTTGCTACGCAGGTCATATTTTTGTAAAAAAAGGCTGCCTCTTCGGATAACGAGGCAGCCTTTTTATGACTCTGACTTTACTTCATCACGGCCATTTTATCTAAAATGTGGTCAATTACATGGCTATGTTCTTCTTGCGGACTAAACAACACCAGATTAGATTTTTCATTAGCAATTACTGTATGTCCTGGTGGCCAGTAAAACAAATCGCCGGTAACAATCGTCTCCTTAGTGTTATCTGTATAAACAACTGTTATATTACCATCAATTACATAACCCCAATGAGGTGTCTGGCACATATCATCCTTCAGGCCTTCGAGCAATGGAGAAATGTCAGTTCCTTCCATAAGTGTAAAAAACTCACCGCTAATTTTACCATACCCTGTAGAATCTCCAAATCCTGTTTTCTGACGAGCAATAGCAGCTGGTGAATCAATTTTTACCGGTACATCTTCTTTTGCAATTTTCATAACACATCATTTTATTGATTAATAATCCTTTATCTCTTTATCTACTCTTCCTACATGAAGTATCCTGTTTATTCACCGCTACTACTGATCCATCGGCCAAAACCATGTCAGCTTCCAATGAATTATCAATTGTGAGTTCAAATTTTCCTGACATACTGCTTACTGAATCTCTCATAATACCAGCTTTCTGTTTACTGCAATATATGGCAGTAATTAAAGCAGGACTATTAATCCTGATTCAAAGAGTGGTAAAATTGGTTCATTTAAAATGGAGAGAATAATGAAGTTTATGTGGCATCCACTCCATTCCGGTAAAATGTTGGAAGTGCACCGAAGCGTTTCTTAAAACACCTGGAAAAGTAGGAAGGACTACTAAAACCCGTTTCAAATGCAATTTCAGAAATTGTACGATCTTGTTTTTCTATTAACTTCATGGCTTTATTCAGGCGATACTCTTTCACAAAATCGTTTGGAGATAATTCTGTTAGCGCTACCAACTTACGATAAAGTTGTGATTTACTTACCCCGATTTCCTGAGCCAGATCTTCTAATTTGAAACCATCAATTTTACAGGTTTTATCCATAATCATAAGCAACTGATTAATAAAGCTTTCTTCTGAATGTTTCAGCATTAACACATCACCTTTTTGCTCTAACAATTCAAGCACATGAGTACGGCAGTTCTCCCTAACCTCAGAAGATACTGTTATTTGATCATTATTTGACATATAGCATAAATGCTTAGCCATTTGTATGGTGGGTCCAAAAAACTCATTACTTTCAGAAACAGGATTTCCTGCACTAATTCCAATCTGTACAGACATCCGCTCATTTGGATTAGTATTTTGAGTGAGAAATGATTTTCTGATTTCAATAGCACACCTAATTGCCTGAGAAACGGACTTAAATGAGCATAAAAAACACTGCGCATTGTGTTCAGCCTCTATCCCATTGTATTCAGCAATCATTTGCCTCACGGTTTCATTATGAAGATGCCTGCTATATTTTATATCCTCAGCACTAAGATTATATTTTACAGGGTTTGAATATTTTAAATTTGTAGCCAATATAACCCGGAATGCGGGTTCGTTATTAATAAAAGGTTCACTCTCATCTGGCACTTCATTATCTTCAATTCTTCCCAGGAATGATTCAACCAAATTGTTGTTTACTTCAATTATCTGATGCGGAATTAAACCGTGTGAATTCTCATGCATATTTTTAACTGCATCTTTATCCGGAGCTTCAATTAAGCAAAATGCAGTCTGTCTTTCTTCATCAAACCAGTAAGTAATTGCTCTGCAACCATATTCGTGTTGTATTTTAAGATCTTCTTGATGAGCCCTTGCAACATCCTTAGCAGTTATTTCCGGAAGATCATGTCGATCCATAAATATTGGCATAGTATCATTTTTTAATGAAAAATACGATACAACAAAAACTGCTCACTCACAATGTCTTCATTGAAAATACAATATAATTAAAATCCAGCAGGAAGTAAACAGTGTATTTCCATTAACCTGAATTCGACATAAAATTTTGGATTCAGACCGCTTATGCTTTGCATAAAAAACTGATCTACTGCGTTAAACCCGCAATATGCATTAAGAAATCTATTACACATTTAAAGTGCTTCAAAACAAGGCGTTTCACTAACTTGCTTCAATTCACCATAGCGATGCTATGATTCATTTCAGTAAGTCCTTGTTTTATTGCCTTTTAAATGCTCATGACGAAGTTTTAATACATAATCCGGGTTAAATTTTTCGAGCTCGCTAGCCCTGCAAAATTTGTCTTGTATATCAAGTCTTCTATTTCAATCTGAATACTAAAAATTTTAATCGAACTCAGGTTATTATGACTGATTTGTCTCACTTCGAAACACAAATATCAATAGTACAGCATACCATTTCAATTTAATAGCATTAATTATAAAATTCGTGATAAGGTGAATTCATATTATGGAGTATTTTGTACATAAATTAATAAGGATCGTGAAACTGAAATGGACAGCACATACAACCGTGGTCAACTGACAAATTAATTAACCTTTGTATTTTAAAACCTATGAATAAATTAATAAGCTTTTCGGGTGTGATACTGCTATTTCTTACATTGGGCTTTTTAAACATCAATACTAAAAAAGAGGGTCGCGATAAGATATTAGTTCTGACACCGGATGGAAACAGCACCAATCAGACCATTCATAATTTTGGAGCTTCTGATGCATGGAGTTGTCAATTTGTTGGAAAATACTGGCATATTAACAAAAAAGAACAAATAGCTGACTGGTTGTTTAGCAGAGAATTCGATAACAATAATAATCCTAAAGGAATCGGACTCTCTATCTGGCGATTTAATATTGGTGGAGGCAGTACTTTTCAGGGAAAAAGCAGTGATATTAAAGATGAATGGAGAAGAGCTGAATCATTTATGATTCATAAAGGGGAATACGATTGGACACAACATAAGGGACAGCGTTGGTTTTTACAAGCTGCTAAAAAACGTGGAGTAAAAGAGTTTGTAGGATTTTTGAATAGTCCGCCGGTTTCTCTAACCAAAAACGGGAAAGCCTATTCTTCTGATAGTGAACATTATAATCTTCCAAAAGAAAACTATCATCTTTATGCTGAATATCTATCGGCCATAGTGAAGAATATGCTTGAAAAGGAAGGCATTCTGTTTAAATATATTAGTCCTTTTAACGAACCTCAATGGGACTGGACCAATGCCGGACAAGAAGGTACTCCTGCTCAAAACAAGGAAATATATGAAATAACAAAAGTCATTAATCAATCATTTGAAAACAATACTATTGAATCTCTAATTGAGATACCGGAATCTGCACAAATAAATTATTTGTATGAAGAGGGTAACAAAAAAGGCAGAGCCAGGCACATATATGGTTTCTTTAATGCTTCGTCTCCCTTGTACCTGGGCAACCTTTCACATATTGCGCATAAAATTGCAGGACATAGTTATTATACTACCTGGCCAAAAGATAAATTAATTGATACTCGTACCACTTTAGCAAATGCAATAGCAAATAATTCTCAGAATATCGAATTCTGGATGAGTGAGTATTGCTTATTAGAAGATAATAAACTAATCAAAGGTCACGGTAGAGATTTGGGAATGGATGCAGCTTTATACAATGCGCGGGTAATATTCAGTGATTTAGCTATCGGTAATGCATCATCATGGCAATGGTGGTTAGCCATAAGTCCGTATAATTTTAAAGATGGACTCATCTATATTGATCATGATAAATTTAATGGTGAAATTTATCATTCAAAGCTATTGTGGACGCTGGGTAATTATTCCCGTTTTATTGAGCCTGGCATGAAACGCATTAACGTATTGAGAAGTGACTCCAGAACAGACGAACAAACCCTTGATCACTTAATGGCAAGCGCTTACTTATCAGAGGATAAATCAAAAACATCCTTAGTACTTGTGAACTATCTGAAAACGAAAATGGATATTCAGATTAAACTGAAAGACATGAATCCTGACTGTACATTAAAAATGTATTTGACTGATGCTGTTTCTGAAAACAATTTAAGATTTACTCAAATTGTTAAACCTAAAGATATCATCACTATTCCGCCACAATCAGTAGTCACAATAACCAATGTTGAGTAATAACCTTCTATCCTACTCTATATCGTAATTTGAATTACAACATAGAGTAGGTTATTAACAAACTGGCTATATCAGTCATACGATATATTACTCACTAATGGAAAAACGAATCACTGAAAATGAATATGCCGGCAATTGATATTGCATATCCGGGCTAACAGTTAATTGTGATTTTGTCGGTTTAGCATCTCTTGATGCCGGGTCACCTTTTAATACTGTTAATACCGCATCTGCATCTTCTTTAATTATCTGCGATAAATCAAGACCTGTATTTACATTTACAGGTAGCATATTCACTAATTTTATAATAACGTCATTGGTTTTGGTATCCTTTACAACGGAATAAGCCACTCTCCTGATGACCTTTTGATTATGACTTGAAAGTTTTAAGTGCCCTGGAACATATTGATTCCCGGAATTATTTCCGTATAATTTCTGCACATAATAATCTACTGTGGGCTTTACTTCGGTATTATTAAAGTAGATTAAATCAGGATTCCATTGCGTACGCCCTTCTTTTGCCAATAATGGTGCAAATGAAGTCATTTCTACCACATCTCCATTCCGTTCTACAGAAGTCAGATATAAAGCCTCAGAAAGCGCTGTTTCAATATTCATCGGACGACCCGGCAGATGAGATGCATACTCTCCTAAATACACTTTAGGCTCATTACGGTCATATTTATCGTAGTAATCCTGATTATTGATAAACCATCCCGGTGGTTGATAGTAATGTTCATCCACTATCGGAACATTTAATTCTGAAGCTAATTTCCAACCCTCAACATAATCTGTACCCCTGTATGTCGGGCCTACTGTTCCAATTACGGTAATCTCAGGATATTTTTCCTTAACTGCGTTAAACAGCATGGTAAAGCGTTCTTTAAAAATATCGGTAATTAAATCTTCATTACCTATTCCGATATATTTTAAGTTGAATGGTTTTGGATGACCGGCCTGTGCTCTTATTTTTCCCCATCGGGTATTTTTGTCTCCGTTTGCCCACTCTATCAAATCCAATACATCCTGCACATAATCACCCATATCGCACATCGGAATTCCTCCTTGCTGTCCATGACCCCCTATTGAAGAATTTTGACAAGGTACTCCTGCAGCTACAACTGGTAAAGGTTCTGCATTAATATCTTCACAAAACTGAAAATACTCATAATACCCCAAACCTACGCTTTGGTGATAATTCCAGATATTACGTTGCGGCTTACGGGTTTCCAGTGGTCCTACTGTATTTTTCCAATGGTAAATATTATCAATTCCATTTCCATGTGCCACACATCCCCCGGGGAAACGAATAAATTTTGGATTAAGATCTGCAATGGTTTGAGCCAGATCTTTTCTAAGGCCATTCTTTCTTTCCTTAAACGTTTGCTGAGGAAATAACGAAACCATGTCCAGTGCCATTTTACCTGTAGAAACCGGCGTTAACTCAATGTGAGCTTTATTTACGGTTTTACCGGCCTGAATTTCTGCCTGATATTGTTTCCAATCTGAATTCAGTTTTTTTATCTTTACTTCACCTATAACTTCATTGTCTGGTGCGATTAGCTTTACGATGAATCCTCCGGATCTGGCATCCAGTCTTTTTGCAAACACAGAGAAGTTATACTTTGCACCTTTAGTCACCGGAATTCCATCAAAACCTTCGTTTAATACAGAAGAACCCACCTGATTTGTTTCCAGCACCGCATAGTGCTTAGTATTAACATGTAATGGTTTTAGTGTATCAATTGAAAACACAATACCATCATCACTTAACGACCATGCTTTTTTATTTGTCCAGGATTGATCACGACCCAGCTTATCACTTAGATCATATTCAAAACCACGATTCTGGATTAATTCAGCATACAAGCCTCCATCAGCAGCATAATTGATATCTTCGAAAAATACACCTATTAATAAATCACTTATTTTTTTTGACTCTTCCGGGAATAAGGAAATTTCAGCATCTAAATCTTTGAGTCCTTTAAATCGGACAGGATCATCTTTTGTTTCTTCAGCTCTTTCCTCATTATGGAACTTCATCCATTCCCGATGCTTTATTAATTTATCTATCGTTTCCCAGGAAACTTTATTAATCTTACCCTTTTGTTTTTCACCATCAACAAGCACTTCAACTCTCAGGTTCTTTCTTTCACTTTCTGCTGCTTCTTGAGTTTTGGTGTACTTTTTAAAATCTTGGGTTGTTGTTTTAAACAGCTTTCTTTCTCCATTCTGATTACTAAACCAAGTGATTACATAACGTGATTGGTTTGCATCAGAATGTACTTCTATATCTTCGATATTACCATTTTCAATAACTTCAGGATAAGATTGACTACGCCAATTATATAAATCTTTTGTATCTGCATGCGCAAACTGCCCCACCTCATTATTCAGTGCCCAGATACAATGCCAAAGTGCTGACTGATCTTTAAACATGTATGGAGAAATCATTTTTTTCTGCGATCCCCAGCTCCCGAAATCACTAAATAAAAATTGAAATTCCGGACCAATAGAGTGCCAGTTTTTTTGATCAACACTCCATGCATAATGTAACCCGTTATGGTTATGATTTTTTGAAGTGGCGTAGGAAAAAACATATGCTGAATCCGGTTCATTTGCTTTTACAAGAGATAATAAAGCAAATAGAAATACTGACAGAAAAAAATAAACTTTCGATTGCATTTGTAGTTAATTTTAAATTAAAATGATTATAAATCGAACTTTTTACGAGTTTTTATAGCACATTTTACTATTAAAAAAACACACTTAAATATAAGAATATGTTTAATTAAAATCAATCAGCTTTGTTGTTTTGTTTTTTAACACTAACGAAACTTTATTCTTATTTTCTGAAATAACAAACTTATTTAAAGGCATTAATTCTTCATCGGTAAAGCTCTCGCCTGATTTTTTCCACAACATAAGTGTACCATATACTTTTATTCCATCATTGTGCTTATAGCTCCCACTTACTTGTATGATGGAACTCTTAGTACTTTCCGGATTTAAATTTCCGGTATTCAGCACCGTAGTTTTTTCCCAGCCTGCTAAAGGAATCATAGCCAGTTGATATTTACCATTATCAATAATTGTAGCTTTAAAATCGCCAATCTGACGTATTTCTGAGGTAATTTCTGTTTCAAACTCTGGTAATGCATAATGACCTAAACGCATTTCAACATCTTCGTCGCTTACATTCCTGTCAACTCTTACTATTCCATTCGGTATGGGAATGTCTACCAGATTCATCTTCAAATGCTCATTGGTTTCAAGTACTGCATCTCTGTAGTAAGCGCCATCTTCATATTTTTTAAAGGTATACAAACGAAATACTTCCCATTCTCCTTTTGCATTTTTCAGTCCGTAGTTCATGGCTATTTCGCCACTATCCCCATCTGCCTGCCAAAGGAAATTACTATTGTAGGCCAAACGGTTATAGTTTTCTGTTGAGCGGAATTTTTGCCAATCGTTTTTCACTTTTTCATGACACCAGGCTCTGATTTCCGAAGCTCCGATTTCAGGATAATTGGTAACTAAAATTTTTGATCCTTCCGTAAACTTATTGTATACCCTGTCGTTTTTATAATCAGCCCAGGTACCATCATTCTCTTTGGCTAACCAAAAGGCATCATCCGCCGGGAGTAATAATCCTAAAAAAGCCTTTCCCATCCAGTAAACACTACCTCTACAGCTATATATCTGAACTGCAGGTTCATATGCACCGTAAAAGCCCAATGTAGGAACACTGTCTTTTAAAAAATCAGGATGTTGCAGAAACTGTAGTAATGTGCTTGATGAGATTTTTCTTAACCAACCCAAATTCACATGGTCTCCACCATATTTGCCCATGAATGGGAATGGAGAAACAGCTGCAAAACGATATGAAATACTTCTGCCATACATGGTCATCTTACCATCTTTGGCAAACAGGTTCGGATAATTGTAATTAAGATCCTGAAAATTATGAATTAATTTACCGGCAATTTCAGGATAATATTTATTACCAAATACTTCAGACCAAACCACTCCATATAATTGAAATGCCCACATACTGTAATAATCATATGCCGGGCTATCATTGTACCACCCATCGCCTCTATATTGTTGTAATGATTTTTCGAGATATTCAACAAGTAGTTTTTCGTTTACATCATAGCCCTGATCTTTAAAAAAGCTCAATACAAAAATATTAAAGAATCTCCAGTTAGAAGAAACTGTTGGTCCGTCACCATAACTTAGCATGGTGGTGGCCAATGCATCTTTCTGATCCTGTGTTAATGGATCCCATATCACTTCCGGAACCACAAATAAGGAAATGGCCAGGGCTCCAAACTCCACCAGATTCTGGCTTGGACCTCCATTCTCAGCCCTTGGAACAATATAGGACGGACTGTTCGGATCAATCAATTTCTGAATCTGATGGCGATAATACTCACCTACATTTATATCATTTATCTCCAGATTATTATTTTCCTTTAACAAAGGGGCTGCTACAAATAATGTGCGACAAAGTCCTTCTAATTTTTCGGTAGGAACACGACCTTCGTTGTGTGGATAACTTTTACCTGGTTGTTTCGGGAATTTCATCGGAGATTCTAACGAATCAATATAACTAAAGGCTCCTTCCAATAGATATTGAGCAGCGTTTACCCAATGTTGTCTGGTCATACCAGTAACTGGACTTAACTCATAATCCGGATTATGAACCTGAAAAACATTTGATGGTGTTTTTGATGTATTCCTCTTGATTCCATTACAGGAAATAAGATAAAAAGGAATCTGTAATACTACTAATAAAGAAATTAAACTGCGTTTCATATTGTGGTGTTTATATGCCAATATCCATATTTTGTAAACTCTATTTTACCGGATCTATCCCTTCCAATGTTGGAATTACCGGAATTATTCTGCCTTGTTCATCAAACAGTAACTTATCAATACATACTTCTCTCTTATATCCTGCCGCTCTGCCCATTAATATACCTTCAGGCATTGTAAACCGATGATAAACAAGATACCATTCATCCTTACCCGGAATCTGTATAGCTGAATTATGACCTGTTCCATAAATCTCCTCTTCAGGTCGCTTCTCAATCACAATATTATCTTCCGGTATATTTAATTTTCCTAAAGGAGAATCTGATATGGCATATCTTACTTTATAATTGGGACTACGGGTATCGTCTTCAGACCACATAAAATAATATCTGCCTTTACGATAAATCACATATACCCCTTCCCGATAGGTATTATCAGGAGTCAGTATTTTTAAAGTATTCTTTTTGATGGATACCATATCGGCATTCAACTCAACACCAGCCATATAACCATTACCCCAATACAAATAACTTTTATCGGTTTCTGGATCGGTGAATACATCAGGATAAATTTGCTGCCCCCAGCTAATTCCTTCTGGAGAATCTGATATCAAGGGTTTCCCCTTATCTACAAAAGGTCCCGTAGGATTATCTGATACAGCCACTCCTATTTTCCGGGCAGCTGTATAGTAATAGAAATATTTATACTCTCCATTTATTTTCTTTTCAACAATGCCTGGTGCCCATGCGTTTCTATCCGCCCAGGTAATATCCTTTTTTAAATCTAATATAATTCCTTCGTCAGTCCAGTTTACCATATTATCCGAAGAAAAGACTTTAAACTGATAACTTGCCCAACCTGTATATCCATCACTTGTCGGATACATATAGTATTTTCCTGTTTTCTCAGCATATAAGATTTCAGGATCGGCTTTATACCCCGGCAACACCGGATTATGATTATCGCTGGCAAAAACCTTGTATTTTTCTGACCCTTTTCCATCAATTGAAATTGTATATTCAACTGGCCCTTTACTGAAATCCTGAATTCCTGATGGTTCTACAGAAAAACCAACGAAACATTCAATATCCGGATCAAGATTTGAAATATCTACACCCGATTTTACCGGTAAGTGAATCGTTTTATTCTCCGGATCAATTTTAATATTATTTTGCTTAATCTGATCTGAAGTTACTGTAAATAAGGGATCTTCAAAGGTCCCGTAAGAACATACCAATCTTTTTATTTCCGATTTTGTAATTGGCATCACAGACCCGTGTCTGGGATGAAAATTCATGGAAACCTCATCATCAATAATTTCAAAGTTTACAAGATCTTTACTTCTGGTAAACTGATAATGACCTTTTAAGTACGCATCATACATTAAGATATAACTGGTACTATCTATTAATTGAAAAACACCTGAACCATCAACATGATTCTCTTCTTTGTCCACCCTGTCTGAGCTCACTTGTACATACCCTCCTGTCAGTTGATCAGACATAGCATATTTTATACCCGGTTTTCTGTTCTCTGACTTAAAAAACATATAAAACTTACCATCCTTTTCTATAATATCAGCATCTATGCATGCATCGTTCGTTGGACTATAAAAAAGTTGTTTTGGGACAGATTCGAATCCTGTAAAATCTTTATTGGCATAAGCATAATAAATAACATCAGGTTCCTGATTTGAACGCATAGAAAAATACACCATATACTTACCTGCTTTTTTATCGTATATTGTTTGTGGTGCCCAGACTCTATTCACCCGACCAAATTCTTTAGGGTAAATTTCAGGAATATTAATAACCTTTGATTTCCAATTTATTAAATCATCAGATTTCATTAATACCATGGAGTTGTTTCGCCACCCCATTTTGGGAACACACAAATCTGTAACAACCATGTAAAAAGATGCTCCATCCTCACATCTTAATATATGTGGGTCTCTTACTCCACCTGATGAACTTATATATTTTGAATTTATTATCGGTTGATTGTTATTAAGGGCTTTAAAACAATATCCATCATCACTTATTGCATAACAAATCTGCTCTTCACCAGGTCCGTTTCCTGTAAAATAAACAAATAAATACCCACTCAAATCTTCTTTTTCTGAACAGCTTGAAATGATTATTGCAAATAATACAAACAATAGCCATTGGGTTGTTCCCCTACCTTTAAATGTTCTCCTACTTTTAAATAATACCATATGATTTTCTGTTAAAGCTTTAGCTTTCGATTCTAATTTTTTTTTAAATAATTGAATTGTAGAAATTGTAAACGTAGCCTCCCTCTTTTTATAACATAATAAACCATATCAAATTTATAACACTGAGGAATTCTTCGATGTCATAAATATGAAAAAGACTAATACAAATTAACATTTGTACCATTTGTAAGAGTACGAATAAACAAGTCTGAATAAATCAAATAAAAAGACAATACAACCCTAATTATGAGACATGGGCACAACGAATAGTAAAAAAATGCAACCGATTGTCAAATTCGTGTAATTCCGAATAAAATTAAAAATGCCAGCCGACTTTATGAATAGGCACTAAACTATTACTTTCAGGAAGGTTAGGGAACGGTTCTAATTCCCTTGATGGTTATATAGAACCGTTCCTGAAGATAACCTGCAATGATGTTGCTTCTCAAGTGCCTAAATTCCCTATAAGCAAGTTGACCGTCAGAACCGTTCCTTAAATTTCATCATGCTCATCTTGGGTATCAAACGTATCTGATGATTAGTGTTGTTCTATAAAGTCAAAACACACAACTTTATCAACAGGCACTAGTCATACGGTTTTTCTTTGGGGGAAAAGTGCACGACCTCTCATGCAAGGCTCATATATAAAGGAGACTATCTTATCAACCGTTACCTTTTTTGTTTATTAACCAGGTAAAAGCAAGTTGAAAAACTTCATCTAAAAGCAGAATAAGTTACAAAAGGTTAAAAACACATTACATTACTTTACATTGGATATATAATGTATATAAGACCATGAGAAAAAATAAATCTACACTTTTATTCTTACTACTAATAAGCACCATTGGTGTTACATTTTACTTTTCATTCCATTCAAATAATGAGAAATTTGAAGCAGAGAATGAAGAACGACCGGATATGCCGGTATTATCGGGTGAAGAAAAGGAACTTTACTTAGATTATCTTGAAAAAAGGAAAAATCAGCCTGGCTTAAAATCAGCACAAGTCAGTGGTATGAGTAGTTATGCTAATGGAAATATTCAAGGAGAATGGGCACCTAAATTATCCCAGTCCGGATGGTTTGGATACAGGGTTGATAACTCCGCTTATGATTCTTTGAGAAACGTATTTTACGTAGTTTCGTATGCAGGCCACTTGTACAAATTAGAATATCAGAATGAAATAAAATGGACACTGCTCAATCATAAAATTCAATTAAATCCATTGAATAATTCACAGGCCAACCCCATATTTATGGGAACATTATTACCTGATAGTACTTTTAGATTAATCAGAAGTTACGAGGATGCAACTCAAATGGAATATTCTGATGATGAAGGTATTACATGGAACAAAAGCACTGGTGCTTTTGTAAACAGGAGTTGGTCGAATCAGGCTTTTGAAATAACCGGTAACCATACAAAAAAGATTGTACTGCATACTTACTATTCCAATTATCATCACATCTATTTTTCCGATGATAATGGAGCTAGCTACACTGAATCTCAGTATAGTTTTCCAACCTCTGATTACGACATACAGGTTGTTAAACCATTTTATACCAATGAGGCCTATCTATGGGTATGGAGTAAAAGCACAAAAAAATTAATGGTTTACAAATACAACCCTGTGGCTGGCGATTTCGAACTTAATAAAAGTTTAGATTCAGTTATTAACGGATCAAATCTATCAAGATCCGCCGCCACCTATTATAATGGCAAGTACCATTTTTATTTGTGTACTTCAGGATCCGGTTATTCTGTATATTACTCTTCAGATGAAGGAGCCACCTGGGTACTAAAAAATTCAGAAAGAGACAGACCATTTGAAGTTATCTGTCCTGATAAGCCCAATATACTTATCAGCGGATTTGAGGATATGCAAATGTCAACCGATTATGGTAGTAACTGGGGTGGATTTAGTCATAAATTAGGATGGGATTTACAGCATCTTAAAACTTTTGAAAAGGCAGATGGTGGTCACATTACTTTGGCAGGACTAGATTTCGGATGTTATATATCAGACACACCTGAAGATAAAAACTCCTATACATGGTGTAATAACGGAGCCTGGTATGCCATGCATTATGATGCTGCATCCAGTAAAAACTATAACTCCATTTATATGGCTAACCAGGATCGTGGAACAACGGCGTATCTGGATACTGGTTCAGAAGTAAATACCGTTGATGTTGATGGAACTGATGTATTAAGGATTTGCTATGCCAACAGGGAGAAATCGGTATGGAGTTGGTTTTATTATGGCAGAATCAAACATCGGTATAACTTTCCAACAGGAATATCCGGAGAAAGCTCTTATGATGGACTTGGTAGCTGGTGGGCTGCTCCAATTACAGCATATCCCGATCCTTCAGAAGATGCAATTATTGCAGCTTATGGCAGTAATCTACAAAAATTTAGTTTTGATGCATCAAGTAATTCAATTACCAAAACAACCCATCCGTTCAATTTTCAATCTGAATATGGTCAGGAAATAGGAGGTTTTAGTTATTCTGAATTAAACCGTAATCTCTGGTATGTAGCGCTTAACAACGGAGCCTTTATATACTCAGAAGATGCTGGAGAAACCTGGACAAAATCAGGTTATTTAGGCATTACTCCTAAAGCCAACGATCAGGCTTATAATTATACTAAAAATCAAATCGTAATTAAAGCCTCAAAAATTGACACCAATAGAGTATACTATGCAGGCGTGGGTAATATTCTTTTGATATCTGAGGATGGTGGCAAATCATTCAAAGGTAAAAACAGCGGTTTAAATATCTATCGGATTCGTGATTTTGCCTTGTCGCCTGATGAAAAATATATTTTTGCCGCTTGTGGATTCGGAGGGGCATGGGTTTATTCTGTTGATGAAAATTATTGGTACCAGATGAGTGATGATCCTATTCCTAGTGTTGATTTTACTGATGTAGAATTTATTGAAAACAAAAACTGTGTTCGCTTTGCTACTTTCGGCAGCGGTATACTTGATTTCAATCTATCAACAAAATTTAGTCCGGTGGATGCTCCAACTGATCTTTCTGTTAAGATTTCTTCAGACAACAAAATTGAGTTAACCTGGACAGATAATTCGACAAATGAAGATGGATTTTATATTGAAAAAGATAATGGTAACAATTTTGTTCGCATTGATACGCTAAGTAATAACATTACTACTTATAAAGATTTAATAGTTAATTACGGAGAAACAAGCTACTATAGAGTTAAATCTTTTAAAAACGATACCGCTTCTGTAAGTTCTAACATGGTGGAAATCACAACACCATTGCAAGGCTATTTAAGTCAGAGTAGCTGGAGCGTATTATCTGTAAACAGCGAAGATGTTGCCGGAGGTCATCCTGCCTCACATGCCATTGATGCCAACAGTTCCACTTTTTGGTTAACAGAGGATGCGTCACATCCTTATAATCTGATCCTGGATCTGGGATATGAAGCAAATATTGCAGGATTACGCTACTTACCCAGACAGGATGGTATCAGAACAGGAACAATCAAAGGTTATGAATTATATATCACAAATGATTTAACCAACTGGGGTACAAGTGTTTTATCTGGTTCTTTTAGTTCAACAACAAGCCTTAAAGAAGCCATGATGAATCAACCCGTTTCTGGTAGATATGTGAAATTTGTTGCGCTTTCTGAAATTAACGGAACAAACTTTGCCAGTGCTGCTGAAATATCGTTATTGTATGAAACCGTTATTCCGGATACTCCATTTAGTTTAAACTCATTTATTCTTAATGAGACCAGTATTTTACTTTTGTGGAAGGATAATTCCATAAATGCAGAAGGTTATATTGTTGAGCAACTGATTGATGGTGAATATGTGAGTATTGATTCCGTTGATGTTTCAACTAAAAATATTACGCTGGAAAATATGGCTCCATTAACCACTTTCAATTTCAGAATTAAATCATACAATAAAGGTGGAGCTTCAGAAGCCTCTGAGGCAATTGAAGTTACAACGGCAGGAACAACAGACATTGCGAATGAGGTGGATAAAATAAACTTAAATATCTACCCGAATCCTTGTACTACACATATTATTGTTGACATACCTACATTGAATTCTGCAGCAACATTGCAAATTATGGATGTTAAAGGTAAAGTCATCATTTCAAGAGACATCAATCCAGGAACAACAAGTATGAGAGTTACCACGAATGATTTACCAAAGGGTATTTACTTTATTAAATTATCATATAACGGTACCAGTGTATCACAAAAGATAATTAAGAGGTAGTCATTAAACCTGTAAAGATTTCTGATATAATAACTCAGATATTTTCAAATATAAAGGTATATATAGTTAATAGTTTCCCTATAGTCCACAAGGTTTTCTTTGTGGACTATTTTTTTAAGTGCTACACAACTCAATATGATACTCTTCCCTAATAACCTTCTATGTTGTAATCCAAATTTACTAGATAGTTTTTTATTCATTTTCAACAACTTATGTTTTTACGCCCCTTTTCATCGGGCAATACGGAGCTAGAAGGTATTCTTTCCTTGGCAAAGTAATAATGGGTTCGA
>JBNKRV010000081.1:0-20781 GCA_050296935.1 Marinilabiliaceae bacterium
TACCCATCCCTATTTTTGGTTGCTTTTTTATGTGGTCTCAGGACTTGGGGAAATTGGAAAAATAAAGGGACGTATTTTCTGGCTCCCAATGTGGTTGATTGGATTTGTAGGCTTTATTATTTCTTCATATTCTGAATTCCAGTCAACGGGTTTTTATACTGCCGCAATTGTGCTGATCGGACTCTACGCATTTGGATTCGTTATTGTAAGAAAATTGACTATCAAAAGGTGGAATAAAGCCATTGAAAGTCTTGGCAAATTGAAAGGTGATAGACCTGAAAACAAGAAAAAACTCTTAAAAGAAGCGTTTTACGTTCCAAACTATCTAAATCCTGATAATGGACTACAATACATGATTTTTGGAAGCTTGTACCAGAAGATCTATTATAAATGGATGTCGAACCAAGATGTCAACCAACATTATCAGGACTTCATTGGCGTTTTAAAGAATTATGTGACGGAAGCAGAGTACAAAAGATATCTGGCAGTTTTTAGAAGTTCATTGGTTAGAATTCAAGAAAAAAAAGAAGCATATCTTGACCAACATATGTTTGAAAATATTATTAAATTGATTTCCAATAGACAATTAAGATAAATAGGAAACAGAATGTAAAAATGTATAAAAATATAAGTGGATCAGTGGTTTATGAAGCTTTCGAGCATTTAATCAGCTCCGACAAATCTGCGATTTGACGGGTTTGTTTAATATTTTAAGTTTGTGTCAAAACGCAAATTTGTCTCAGTGCAAATTGACAACTAAGTGATTCAAAGTCACTTACATTTTTTATGCTAAACGTGTACGCTAAGAGAGGAAGGCCATTTATAAGGTAACTTCTTCGTAAGCCTAAAGTATTGGGATTTAGTTAGGGGACTGATAAAATTTACTAATGATTTATTCATGGCATATTTATATTTAAAGGTATTCATGAAGGTAAACCTTTACAGCTGGTGAAAGTCCGGTTCACTCAAAGCCCGTAAGCGGAGTGATAGCGAAACGATTGGGTGATTCCATGAGGATAGCAGAATTGATTAAAGGGAAATCATGAATACAAATGAACGTCTTCGAAATCCGTCAGTTGCCGGACAGACGTTAGGGGGTCAGTATAGCTCCTGTCATAACGAGGTTTGTAGTGTGTCCCAATTGGAACCTCTAAGCAGTAAGCGTTTTCTTAGCAAGGCTTACATGCGTAAAGAAAAAGCTAAGGTGTAACAGGTATCTGTGATAAGGGATTACCGGAGTCAAAGAGAAGGCATGCAGAAGTCAGAGTAGTCTCTTAGTACCGTAGTAATTGGGGAAGAGCCATCTGAATGATCCAATGTAGGGTAGGGGATCTACCAGTTATACCATTAAAACTATAAATGCGCCGGTATAATGCCGGGCTAAATTCAAGCTATTTTAGGAACGAAGTGAACTGGAAGTAGCATTTTGAATTTTATTCGGTATTAAATATAGATCAACCAAACGACACCATGGATTTACTCAGAGAAATAGTCAACAGGTATACGAAATTTGGTTGTATATTTATTTCAGATATTAAAACATATTAACTGAGGAGTCCGATACGGGAAATGAGGGACAAAATCACGAGTTCCATAAAAAAGAATACTTATTACGAGTAATTCTGTACGTCCGGATTTGTGGGGGATAGGCTGAGTAATCCGCTATTCTATCCCGATTATGCTTCATGCTGATTCATAAACTGCTTATTAAGTTAAATAACGATGATATATCACCTAACTATTTGATATATTATTTTTTTGACGTCTATTCCTTTTAACTTTTTTTTCGTAATTTAATGTTGATGACATAATTGAATTATGATATGAAAAAAAGAGATTTATTACAACTTTCAGTGATCGGTATGATAGGTTTAGCCTTTTCTTACATTTCCTTTTTCATTCTTCAAAAGAATAATTTATTAATTGTAATATCACAATTCTTTATTTGGACTATTACATTTTTAGTAATAATCCGATTTATTCGAGGAAAGATTTATTGGTTTGAACAGATTTTGGATCATATGCCATCACCAATTTCTGTGACAGATTTAAATATGAAATGGACATTTATTAATAAGCCTGTTGAGGATCTGCTTAAACTAAAACGGGAAAAGGTTCTTGGAAAGCATTGCTCTAACTGGGGGGCAAAGATTTGTAATACAGAAAAGTGTGGAATTACTTGCTTAAGGAAAGGAAATCCTAAAACTGATTTTGAGCAGCTTGGGGGTGATTTTAATGTTGATACCAATTATTTGTATTCATTAAGAGGACAAAAAATTGGACATATTGAAGTGGTTTCGGAAGTTACAGAGAAAGTAAAACTTGGAGAAATTTTAGATAAAGTTCGTACAGACATAGGTATAATGACTGAAAAGTTAATAAATGCCAGTAGTTCACAAGCCTCGGCAGTTGAAGAAATATCCGCATCCATTGAAGAAATGACAGCAACAATTCAACAAAATTCAGAAAACTCTGGTCAGACAGAAACTAAGGCAAAAAAAGTTACCATTGATGCAGAAAAAAGTTCAATAGCAGTCAAGGAGTCATTGGAGAAGATAAAATCTATTGCTGAACGAATTAACCTGATTCAGGATATTGCATTTCAAACAAACATTTTGGCTCTAAATGCGGCTGTAGAAGCAGCTCGTGCAGGAGAACATGGTAAAGGCTTTGCCGTTGTTGCATCTGAAGTAAGGAAACTCGCTGATAATTCAAAGGTTGCAGCAAACCAAATCGTTGAACTTTCTAATAGTTTACTAAAAACCGCGCAGGAGGCATATGATGGTATATCAAATGTAATTCCTGACATAAGGAAGACAAAAGAATTGATTTCTGAAATTTATTCAGCCTCAGTTGAGCAGAATTCTGGAGCAAATCAGATAAATGAATCTGTTCAAAATGTGAGTTCTACTGTTCAGGAAACGGCAAATATGGCGCAACAACTTGGGGACATTATTAAAAAACTTGAGATTGATTTTAACTTTAACAAAACATAAAACAGCAAAATATTATTTATTAAAAAGCATATAGTAAAGCACGAAAGCACAACAATAAATATACTTAATTCGGGGCGATGTAGTAATGAAGTTTAAAGCATTTAATAAGTAAATTAGCGTTTTGATAGAGTAATTCCAATTCCCCATTAGCAACTGTTTGTAGCATGGTGTGTTATGTTTCGTTTGATTTGCGAGGCATATAAAATATTTAATTTATGACCAAACTGAACGACAATATTTATATAAAGACGCTCAAGCTTGGCTTTGAGAATCCATACAATGTTACTCTTAAACAGGTAATAGATAATGCTGAACTTAATGAAAAACTTGATTCAAGCAATGAATATAACTTGGAATTTAAGCTAACCTTTCTTTTGTGGTTTTATTCAAACTTTCACTCTAAATCAATTAGATCCATAACCGACATAGCGAATATAAAAAACAACGTTAATGAGGCTATAAAACGAGAACTCGACAAGACTGCAATAATAACTGGTGATGCTGTCAATAAGTATATTGATTATCTTGAGCTAAAGCAAGCCAGAGAGGATTCTGCTTCTTCAAAAGTTATCTCTGGTAAAGCTCAACTTGTAGCTTACATATCTTTAGGAATCACCATAATAGCACTTACTGTTCAGGTGATATCTTCATTCATTGTCAAGCCCACACATAAACCTATAGAGGTGCATTGTGCAATAGACCCCGACAATAGGAATGAATTGCAAAAACATGAGCCTCCAATGCCTAATTGAGACTCGACTTGTGTCAGAACCTTTAATGGCAAAACTCATATCCGAAAGAACGACAGCGTAACTGTATTGAGTAATAATGAAAAAGAATAGGGGAAGGCATGATGAGTTAATATTTTGATTTCTTCTGTAAATATCATAATAATTAAGTTTTAAAATATTAATAAATAAAAACAGCACCCAATAAATAGGAATATGAGCGGTCTGCAATACCCGGCAATTATTCCCGGTTGAACTACAATCATCCCGTCGAGCAAGGAAAGTATACAGCCAGGCACTTACCCTGGAAATTAGTTTGTTCGTTCGGAGTTTCACCAAACCGGGGAGATGTGGTTCGTATAGAACGATTTATAAAACGCCGGAACTCTTGATAGCACCTGCATCGGTTAATGATATTAGTGTATCTCAACAAGCTTGGGTAATGACTGATAATAGAACTTTTTTAGGTGATAAAACCGATATGAAAAAGAATCTGAATTCAGAAATGAAGACACGTGTTAAAGCATTAAAAGGAATGGCTGATGTTAACAAATAAAGCCCAAAAGCCGCTCATGATTGTATTCAACGTGCGTATTAAGAATCAGGCAGCCAATTGCATCCCTGTTTAATTGGCTGATTCAAAAAACTGATATTCAAAAAGCGAATCTGGTAAGATCAACCAGGGTTCGTTTGTCCATGCTTTTGGTAAGCTCAATGTGTTTTGTTTATTTAGTGTCTGTCCATAAAGTCGGGTGTTTAGACGATATAGTTTAAATACAAGGCGTGTGAAAAATTCAAACCGCAGTATACTTGCGTATATGAGGATCTGGATTTTGAGCAACAACGCAGTTGTTGGACTTTATGGACAGACACTATTTAGTTTTTTAACCCTTGATTCGTATAATAGTATCAGTTTTTTGAATAATGCCTCGAAAAACGCGTTGCAATTTAATAATGCATGACATCAATCTTATAGCGTATAGACTCTATTGACAGGTACTGTAATTTTATTGTTTAGTAAAAATAACCTTACCAGGTTACATAAAACTCTACTATATTATCCTCCTTTTCCGGAATTGGTTTACTAACAACCTTGCCATTTCTTTCACCGCACATTTCTAAAATTCCAAGAAATACACCCTCAAGCAGTTTTGCTTTATACCATGGCGGAACTAACCCCTGAACAATAAACTCTCCCTCAACCGCTTTTATTATCGTCCGGGGCTTAATATCCGGGCCTCTATGCGACTGGATATACCCTTCAGTTTCATACTTCAAGAAATCCAGAACTGTTTTCAAGTGTGATGGAAGTCCATTTTTTTGTTTAATTGTTGGATATATTCTTCGCCCATATGTTACAAGTGCATTATTACCAGAAAGAGACGCCTCAACATATTTATCCAGAAACAAATTAGCCCATTTAATGTCATACCACCCTTCCGGCTCAAGTTCATTATAATGCTTACCTGTTTGGTTAAAAAGCATGGTATCTGCCTCGGTCCTTTGCTTGGTATATAAAGACATGAGCGAGGCAACCATTGTAATATATTTTCCTCTTACTTCCGACATATTATTATTTAATTAGTATTTGATTTCTATTGGTACACTACTTACCTTTGGTAAGTCAAAAGTAAGTAGTAAGTGTCATCGATACAAGAGCTTACGAAAAAGTATTGTACTTACGAAAAAGTAAGGAATGATAAAAATCAGTTAGTTATGAATAAAAAGGTTTTAGAAAAATTATAGTAATCCGGATCTTTGCCCGATAAGAAATGTTGTAGATAGGATAGGCGATAAATGGTCAATTCTTGTATTACTGCTTCTGGATGAGGAACCCATTTTACGATTTAATAACCTGAGTTCGATTAAAATTAGCGAGCTCAAATTTCAGTAAATGATTGATTTACAATATAAATTTTTGAGACATAGCGAGCTATGGTGATAAAATTTAGAGCCGTAAATCGATTATTTACTGAAAAGCTATGGATGTCACTTATAAATACTGATTTTCTGCGTCATATTTACTTACCATAGCCCGCTATGCTTTCGCAAACATTCCTTAAAACTCAATATTTATAAGCGATTTGAGCCATTAATTTTATATCGAACTCGTGTTAATAGCAATCTACCATCGTTGCTTATTTAATCGCTGCTAAAACTAAGCTCTGCTTGCTTGCGCGAAACCGGAAAAAGTTTTTGTAACAAAGTGCTGATTTCAAATTTATTTTTTATCATTATATTCAAGGAATGTTTTGTTGTAAACACCCTGAAAACACTGATGTTTCAGCAATTATTAGGGAACAAACTCCCTTTTTTTGAATTATTTAGGTTAGTTTCGTAAAAGAAAAAACGTGAATTCTATTTAATGCTGGCAATAAAACTATCATTTTTTTAAGTCTCTGATAAAAAAGTTTCAGGAATGATGCTTTCGAAGCACTGAAAATCAGGAGTTTGTTTTGTAAATGAATGGTTGAAATGCAAGAGTAACGAAATTATTGGAGTTTTCCTGCAGAGACTATTTACATTTTTGAAAAGTCAAAACCTAATATTTTGAGTTTGTAAAACACCAATGAAAGAAATTGCAATCATAGATACCGAAGTAGACGTTAAAAGCAAGAAAATACTTGATTCTGGTGGTGTTACTCAAAATGGTTCGCAGTTTCATTCAAGCTCAATCGCTAAACTTCTGGAATTTATAAACGCAAAAGATTTTTTATGTGGACACAATATACTAAACCACGATCTGCTATATATTGAGAAAGCTGCAAATCAAAATATGTCAGGTTTCAAAACCATTGACACTTTATTTTTATCTCCCCTGTTATTTCCTGCAAAACCTTATCATGCTCTATTAAAAGATGATAAACTTCAAACCGAAGAGTTAAACAACCCGCTCAATGATGCTATAAAAGCCAAAGATCTGTTTTTTGATGAAGTATCGGCATTCCATGAAATAGATGATGCGCTAAAGCAAATTTATTTTGCCTTACTGGGAGACCTGAAAGAATTTCAATGGTTCTTTCATTTTGTTGATTATGCAACATCCGAAAATGATATTGCCAATCATATAAAGCATCGATTCCAAGATGATATCTGCCATAGTGTTAATATAGTAAATCTGGTCAATGAAACACCCGTAGAGTTAGCATATTGTCTGGCGTTGATAAACACACATAGCAGGTACTCAATAACTCCGCCCTGGGTAATTAAAAACTATCCCGATGTGGAAAGGGTGATGTTTTTACTACGAAACAACCCGTGTCTGGAAGGGTGTCCTTATTGTAATAAGCAACTTGATGCTAAAGTGGGCTTAAAAAAGTATTTCGGTTTCGATTCATACAGAACGTACGGAGGTAAAGCATTGCAGGAGGAAGCAGTGAATGCGGCCATTAAAAACAAATCCATTTTAGCAGTTTTCCCTACAGGAGGAGGTAAGTCAATAACATTTCAGGTTCCGGCACTTATGAGCGGTGAAAGTGTAAAGGGGTTAACAGTGGTCATCTCTCCACTTCAATCTTTAATGAAAGACCAGATCGATAATCTTGAAAGCTCAGACATTACAGAAGCTGTTACCATAAATGGCCTGCTAGACCCAATTGAAAGGGCAAAATCCTTATGGAGAGTTGAAAATGGTTCAGCTTCCATTTTGTATATTTCACCTGAATCGCTCAGGTCAAAATCAATTGAACGCTTACTACTTGGACGTAATGTGGTTCGGTTTGTAATTGACGAAGCCCACTGCTTTTCATCATGGGGGCAGGATTTTAGAGTTGATTACCTCTATATTGGTGATTTCATAAAGTCATTGCAGGAAAAGAAAAATCTCGATTACAGCATTCCGGTTTCTTGTTTTACTGCCACTGCAAAGCAAAATGTAATACAGGACATAAAGGATTATTTCCGTGAAAAACTTTCGTTGCAATTAGAAACCTTTAGCTCAAAAGCATCACGCACAAACCTTAGTTATAAGGTAATTCCAAAAGAAAACGAAGAAGAAAAATACGATACTGTTCGAAATCTCATAGATGGAAAGAATTGCCCTGCCATTATCTATGTTTCACGAACTAAAAGAGCCTACCAGATTGCAGAACGCTTATCAAGTGATGGGTATTTAGCCAAGCCCTATCATGGCAAAATGGATAAACAGGAAAAATCAGAAAATCAGGATGCATTTATCAGGGGCGATGTGGATATAATGGTTGCTACTTCAGCTTTTGGGATGGGTGTTGACAAGAAAGATGTGGGAATGGTAATTCATTACGAATTATCCGATTCGCTCGAAAACTATGTTCAGGAAGCAGGAAGGGCTGGTAGAGATGAAAATATTACAGCCGATTGTTATGTGCTTTTCAATGAGGAAGATCTGAGTAAACACTTCATTTTGCTTAACCAAACCAAGTTGCATATTAAAGAAATACAGCAAATCTGGAAAGCAATAAAAGATATTACACGATTTAGATCAAGTGTTTCCAATTCAGCATTGGAAATAGCCCGGAAAGCCGGTTGGGATGATAATGTTGTAGAAATTGAAACACGGGTAACTACGGCCATTTCGGCATTGGAAGAAGCAGGATACCTGAAACGAGGCCAAAATATACCCCGGATATTTGCCAACAGCATTCTTTCAAAAAATGCACAGGAAGCTATTGAAAAAATAAACGTATCGGAAAATTTTAACGAAAAGCAAAAGCAACAGGCTGTCCGGATTATCAAAAAACTGTTCTCCAGCAAAAGCAGAAAACAAGCTACCGATGAAGCAGCAGAATCAAGAATCGACCATATATCAGACCATTTAGGAATTATTAAGGAGGAAGTTATTAATGTAGTTAATTTATTGCGTGAAGAAAAAATTTTAGCTGACACAAAAGACCTTACAGCCTTTATCAAACGAGGTGACAACAAAAATCGCTCATTAAGTATTGTCCATTCAATTAGTAAAATCGAAAAGTTCCTTGCATCGCAGTTTGAAGAGCAGGAAAAAATTTTTCATATAAAAGAATTGAACGAACAAGCTGAAGAATCAGGTTGTACTGATGTTTCGCCAAACAAGATTAGAACGATAATCAACTTTTGGGTAATCAAAAACTGGCTTAAAAGAAAACTGCATAAAAGCTCAAAGAATCATCTGGCCATATTATCAAATTATTCGGAAACTGAGCTAAAAGAAAAATTAGAAAAACGACATGAATTAGCCCGGTTTATTGTTGATTATCTGTATTTAAAAAGTAATGAAAACCTTTCGGTTACTGACAAGAATAAAGAGCAGGTTTTGGTAGAATTCTCTGTACACGAATTAAAAACAGAATACGAGAACCAAAATGCCTTATTCAGGCTTAATATTAACCTTGCAGATGTTGAAGATGCGCTGTTTTATTTATCCAGAATAGATGCCATAAAAATAGAAGGCGGTTTCCTGGTAGTTTATAATAAGCTTACGATTGAAAGGCTTGAACAGGATAATAAAAAGAGATACAAAGCCGATGATTACAAAAAACTCAATCAGTTTTATGAGAACAAAGTACAGCAAATTCACATCGTAGGGGAGTATGCTAATAAGATGATTCGTGATTACAAAGAGGCATTACAGTTTGTAGAGGATTATTTTCAGCTTAACTATACCTCCTTTCTGAATAAGTATTTTAAAGGCAGCAGGCAGAACGAGATAAAAAGAAATATTACTCCGGCAAAATTCAGGCAATTGTTTGGTGAGCTATCGCCATCGCAGCTTGGTATTATTAAAGATAATAGTACACCTTATATAGCTGTTGCAGCCGGTCCCGGCAGTGGAAAAACGAGGGTGTTGGTTCATAAGCTGGCTTCCTTATATTGCATGGAAGATGTTAAGCATGAACAAATATTAATGGTAACCTTTTCGAGAGCAGCAGCAACCGAATTTAAAACACGATTGTATGAATTAATTGGAAATGCTGCCGGATTTATCGAGATAAAAACATTTCATGCCTACTGTTTTGATTTATTGGGAAAAGTTGGCTCTATTGAGAAATCACAAACAATTATTAACAAAGCAGTTGAAAAAATTCGCAATGAGGATATTGAACCAAACAGAATAACCAAAGCTGTTCTGGTTATTGACGAGGCCCAAGATATGGATGTTCATGAATTTGAGCTAATAAAGGCTTTAATGGAACACAATGAAGAAATGCGAGTAATTGCTGTAGGCGACGATGACCAGAATATTTATGAATTCAGGGGAGCAAGTTCTCAGTATCTCGAACAATTTATCTTGGAACATAAAGCCCTGAAGGTTGAGCTTGTTGAAAATTACCGTAGCAAGGCCAACCTTGTGGAATTTACAAACCATTTTGCCCGAAAAATTACACATCGACTGAAAGAAACCCCTGTTGTGCCTCATAGCAGCGAAATGGGCTTAGTCAGTGTAGTTAAGTATTCTTGCTCTAATTTAATTGAACCTGTAGTTAAAAGCATTTCTTCTACCGATCTGAAAGGAACAACCTGTGTTTTAACACATTCTAACTCCGAAGCCTTGCAGATAACAGGACTTTTACTACATGAAGGATTACCTGCAAAACTCATTCAAAGCAATGAGGGCTTTAGTTTGTACAACCTGGCTGAAATCAGGTACTTTATCGAACAGCTCCGCTTCACTGAAGATAAATACACCATATCGGAGGACAATTGGAAAGCTGCAAAGCGTAAATTATGGGATAACTTTAAGGAAAGTACTAAAATTGATGTTTGCATCAACCTGATTAAAGATTTTGAGTTAAGTAATCCCAAAAAGAAATATCGATCCGATTTAGAGGTCTTTGTTAAAGAATCAAAACTTGAAGACTTTATCTCTACAAACGGAGAAACTATATTTGTATCTACAATCCATAAAGCCAAAGGCAAAGAATTTGACAACGTATTTTTGATGTTAAATAATTTTACAGCCGATAGCGATGCTAAAAAGCGTGAATTATACGTAGCTATGACCAGGGCAAAACAAAACCTTGCTATCCATACAAACGGTAATTATTTAGATGATATTACTTGCGGGAACATAGAACGAAAAGTTGATGACTACGAGTATAAACCTTCAAATTTATTGGTAGTACATCTATCACACAAAGACATATGGTTAAATTATTTCATATCCAAACAGAATATAATATCCTCCCTTAAAAGTGGAGACAAGCTTCAGGTAAATACCAACGGTTGTACGGATAAAAATGGAAATTACATATTAAAATTCTCAAACGGCTATAAAGAGAAAATAGCCGATTATGAAAACAAGGGTTATAAATTAACAGATGTAACGGTTAATTATATCGCTTATTGGAAAAAAGAAGAAACTAAAGAGGAAATTAAAATAGTTTTACCGGAATTAAGATTTGTAAAGTGTTGAAAGTGATAAAATATGGAAAAACTCATCGGAATCATACAGCGGGTAACTTATCACAACAATGAAAACGGCTGGACAGTATTAAAGGTTAGTCCGTTGGATAAGCCGCATGAGTTAAAAACGGTAACAATCCATCAAGCCAACGTATTTGCCGGAGCTACTATTGAATTTGAGGGCGAATGGGTGCAACACCCGAAATACGGAGAGCAGTTTAAATCGTATAGTTCTTTCGAGTGTAAACCTGCCAGTGCCTCAGCATTGGAAAAATATATTGGTTCAGGGCTTATTTATGGTGTCGGTCCTAAAATTGCCAAACGCATTGTCAAATATTTTGGGAAAGAAACACTTGATGTTTTTGAAAACAATATTGAACGCCTGAAAGAAGTAACCGGAATAGCGCAAACCAAGCTCGACCAGATACAATCTTCGTGGACAGAACATCGTGAAATAAGGAATGTAATGCTGTTTTTACAAGAGTACGGTGTAAGCACTTTATTTGCTGTTAAAATATTTAAGACATACGGAAATGATGCAATTAATATCGTAAAGGATAATCCTTATCAACTATCAAAAGATATTTATGGCATTGGCTTTTTCTCGGCAGATAAAATAGCCCTGAGCATGGGGATTGAAAAGGACAGTCCAAAGCGGATGCAGGCAGCAGTTAGTCATGTACTTGCAGCAGCCCGTGAACAAGGTCATTGCTATTTGGAGCTGGAGAATATACAAAGCGATGTTGAGGCTCTCTTAAAAGAAAACTTCTCCGAACTATTGGTTGGGGTCGTTAACCGGATGGAAAAGGAAAACGACCTGAAAGTGCGGCTGAAACAAGAGAAGGATAACGAAACCAAATGCTACTATTCCAAATCGCTTTATTATGACGAGCTGCATACAGCAGAAATCGCAAAAACATTCCTTTCAAAACATATAAGTGTTGATTCCGAAAGGGTTAAGGACTGGTTGTACCGTTTTAATGAACAACAGGAGTTTCCTTTAAGTGATGAGCAGTTTAGTGCAGTTCTTGGAATTTGCCAACAAGCGTTTTCTATCTTAACAGGTGGCCCGGGATGTGGAAAAACAACCACAACGAAAGCATTGGTAAAACTCTTGTTAGCCATGAGAAAGAGGGTAACACTTGCTGCACCAACAGGCAGAGCTGCACAGCGAATGAGTGAGGTTATTGGCATGGAAGCACAAACCATTCACCGGCTGTTAGTATGGCAACCTCATACGGGGCAATTTAAAAAGAGTCGGGAAGAACCCCTCGAAACTGATTTTGTGATAATTGATGAATGTTCAATGCTCGATATTTCCATATCGGCATCTTTGTTAAAAGCCATACCTGAAACAGCCCAGGTATTGTTTATTGGCGACCCCAATCAACTTCCATCTGTAGGAGCCGGAAATGTGTTAAAAGATTTAATTGAAAGTACGAAAGTACCTTGTTTTAACCTTAAAAAGATATTTCGACAGGCAAGCGAAAGCCAGATCATAGAATTTGCCCATCAAATAATTAAACGGCAGATACCACGTATAGAATCACCTATTAATGTTCCCAACATCTGGGACCAAAATACTGATTGCCTTTTTGTAGATTCAGAAGAAGCAACCAAAGAGCAACTACAGTTCATAAAGAAAATAAGGCAATCGATGCGGTACATTATAGAAAACGAAGGCATTGCATTTGTGCGGGAGCAAACATCAGACGATGTTGCCGATAATTATAAAGCAATAACTCAGGAGGATGATATTTACATAAACAATACCTCTGAATCTGAAATAGATGAATTAAGAAAGACAGGGATTCGTTCGTACATATTTAATGTGCCCAATAATTACTTACATGCCGATATTCAATCTTTATTAAAATCGGAAAGCGATGCAGAGGCATTAAGAAATATTGTAAAAGGTATTCATCCCTGGTCAAGCTTAAACTATGGCTTTACTGCCTCAGAAATGGTTGTGAGGTTATATACAAAAACCATTAAAGAGCGATTAGGAGTTCATACAGAGGTGCAAATATTAACCCCCATGACAGTGGGAAGCATGGGAACTCGTAATCTGAATCAAATAGTTCAAAATACAGCAAACCCCATTGATGCAAGTAAGGCAAGTTTGCAAATGGGCGAACGGGTTTTTCGTACAGGCGACCGTGTTATACAACGCCGAAACAATTACGACCTCGAGGTTTTTAACGGAGATATCGGGCATATAAGTTCCATCGACAATCAGAATATGACCTTGCAAATAACTTATATCACAGGAAAAAACAAGCGAGAGGTGCATTACGAGAAACAAGATATTTTAGACATTGACCTTGCTTATGCCATTACCATACATAAATCGCAGGGTAGCGAGTTTGATGCCGTTATTATACCCGTTGTACTCCAACACTTTAATATGCTTTATCAAAACCTGATATACACCGCATTAACAAGGGCAAAAAAGATGGCTATATTTGTTGGAACACGAAAAGCGTTAGGAATAGCAGTCAGGAATATTGACAATCGTTCAAGAAAGACGATGTTGAATCGTTTAATGCAAACATTATAAGGATTACGGAAGCTGGAAGTCAGAAGATTGGAGTCAGAAGTCAGAAGTGCAAAACAGGGACTGGGAGGTAAGAATACTGAAATTAAAATTAAGAATTTAGATTGATATTTTATGATAAAATTCAAATTTGAAGATCTAAAGATTTGGCAAAAGTCTATGAGCTTTGGAGAAGATATTTTTAAACTGGTAAGTAGTTTTCCGGATAGTGAAAAATATAATTTAACCTCTCAAATTAGAAGAGCTGTTGATTCTATTGCTTTAAATATTTCAGAAGGTTCAATCGATCAAACTAATCCTGAATTTAAAAGATTTATGGGCTATGCAATTCGCTCATTAGCTGAGGTTGTTACTTGTCTGCACAAAGCAAAATACAGAAAATACATTACATTAAAAGATTTTAATAATTATTACGAGGAAGCGTTCAACTTAATGAACATGATGACCGCATTCAAAAAGAAAATTAAATAAGTCGGAAGCCGGGAGTCAGGAGTTTTTCTGCATACTTCTGTCTTCCGACTTCCAACTTCAAGCAAAACAAATATAAATATGGCGCAGCAATTTGGAAAAACATGGTGGGGAGAACACTTCCTAAAAGCACTAACCGATATTGACTATTCAAATAGATTACCCAGAGGTAGAAGTTATGCCCGAAATGGTTACGTAGCATCCATTAATACAGTAAATAACAAGATTGAAGCTAAGGTAAAAGGAAGCCGACCTACGCCGTACAACGTTCAGGTTACAGTACCTTTGTTTACCGATACCGAGAAGAAAAAATTAATACAAGTCATTAGTGAAGACCCATTATTGCTCTCTCATTTGCTTAACCGGAAATTGCCTCACGAATTAAACGAAATTGCAAAAAAGCATCATATAGCTGTATTTCCGGATAAGTGGTCTGATTTCAGCATGCAATGCTCATGTCCTGATTGGGCAGTTCCGTGTAAACATTTAGCTTCAGTAATATATATGCTTTCGGCTGAAATTGACAGAAATCCCTTTTTAGTTTTTCAACTACATGGTTTAGACATATTAAAAGAGTTAACCAAAGCAGGAATGTCACTTGAAAGGGAAATGGAAATTCCGGATTTTCAACAAATGATTCAGGATAATCCAACGGAAAATCTCAACTCAGCAAAAGCCAATGATGCACACTTTGATTTGTCAAGAGTAACACCTCAAACAGAAAACCTGTTATCGTTGCTCGAAGCGAAAAGTATTTTTTACGATAAACCTTTTGTCCCCTTACTCAGGAAAAACTACAAAGCCCTTTCTCGACATGCAAAATCATTATTAGCTAAAGATGAGGTGGAGTTCGAACCAAAAGTTTTTGATAGTATTGAAAAGGTAGAATTATTCATTCATGAAGATGCTTCTTTTCAAGAAATAAGCTTTCATTCCGATAAAGAAGATTTGGTTTTTGATGCAGCCGATGATGGAATTGATTCTCTGATTAACTTTCTGGCCAGGCTACCGAAAAAATATGAGCAACGATTATCTCCTGATTTAAAAACTTTATACAGAGCCTGGCATTTAAGCATTAAATTGGCTGAGAATGGAGCCTTTATACCTCAAATACTGGCAACAAAAAAAGGTGCACATGTCATAAGGTGGATTCCGGCTGTAATAAACGACGAAGTTCATGCTTTACTCAATGTCCTTGAACAAGATATTTCCCCGGAATTAGTAAAAATTTCGGTCAGTACAAAAAAGTATAAATTTTTGTCGTTACGGGAACAGGCCATTTCGCTTGTGTCACTTTTCTTAACCCATTATATAAAAGTGAATAGCTCAGTCCAGGCAAGTGCAACACAATATTTAGAAACAAAAATTGAACAGTTATTCTTCAGAAATGAATGCCATACATTTAGTCAGCTTGGAGAGAAACAAATACCCGAAGCCATTCATCAATATTTGCAACGTTTTTATATAAGTGAAAAACCTTATGTACCACTTATAAAAATTGATGATAATCCAGATGAAAACAACTTTGAGTTTCAACTTTGGGTTGAAAACCGCAAGGATTCAATTCAGGAACCAATTTCGCTATATGATTTTATTAACGATAAGGCATACAATAAATATAAAACATCATTATTTCAATCCCTTGCAAGTTTATCGCACGATTTTGAAGCCATAAATCCAATAATATCATCCTCGGGTAAGGAGCAGTTAAGTTTTGATTCCGACTCTTTTGCCGAGGTTTTATTAAACATTTTACCTGTAGTAAAATTACTAGGCATCCGTATTCTATTGCCGAACTCACTTAAAAGTCTGGCTCGTCCTAAAGCTTCTTTAAAATTAGAAAGCAACAATTCCAATTCTTACGGCAAAAGCTATCTCAATCTTAACGAAATGCTACAATTTGAATGGCAAATAGCCATTGGCGATAAAACTATTTCGGTAAGTGAATTTAAAAAGTTGGTGGAAGACACATCGGGCGTTGTAAATATTAAAGGTGAGTATGTTTTAATCGATCAAAAAGAAGTGGCAACATTACTTGCTAATCTTGATGAAGAAAAACAACTCAGTCATGCCGAATTACTCCAGTCTGCTTTAACTGAGAAATACCAGGAAGCAAAAATATCTCTGTCAGATACTGCAAAACAACTGATAAATGAACTATTACAAAGCGACAGAATTGCAACTCCTACCGAATTAAATGCAACATTACGTCCATACCAGGAACGGGGATACCAATGGCTATACAACAATAGTAAAGTTGGCTTTGGAAGCATTATTGCTGATGATATGGGTCTTGGAAAAACATTGCAGGTTATTAGCTTGCTACTGCAATTCAAAAACGAAGGTCGCTTAAATAAGAAAAAAGCATTGGTTGTTGTGCCTACAACACTGATAACTAACTGGCAAAAGGAGATTGAACGATTTGCACCACAATTGTTACCTCACATATATCATGGTGCAAAACGAGAATTTAAAACCGATGATTGCGATTTGGTGATTACTTCCTATGGAATGTTGCGTAGCGATGCATCAAAATTTCAAAAGATTAAGTGGGAAGTGTTGGCAATTGACGAAGCTCAAAACATAAAGAATCCGGGAACGGAACAAACAAAAGCAGTCAAGAAATTAAAGGCTGATGTAAAAATTGCCATGAGTGGTACACCGGTTGAAAACAGACTAAGTGAATATTGGAGTTTGTTCGATTTTGTTAACAAGGGCTATCTGGGATCTGTAAAATATTTCAAGAAAGCTTTTGCCACTCCTATTGAGAATGACAATAATGAGGAGCAATTGGAAAGGTTCAGAAAAATAACAGAACCTTTTATATTAAGACGATTGAAAACCGATAAATCAATCATATCTGATTTGCCCGAAAAAATTGAACATGATTGTTTTGTGGAGCTTGCAAAAGAGCAAATAGCACTTTATCAAAACGTGGTTGATTCGATGATGAAAACACTTGAAAATGCAGAAGAAGACTCTATCGAAAGAAAAGGGCTGGTGCTTAAAATGATGACAGCATTGAAGCAAGTATGCAACCACCCGTCACAATTCCTGAAAAAAGAAGATGACCGTGTAGAATTATCAGGAAAAACTCAAATGCTAATTCAGTTGCTTCGCTCCATTTACGAAAATGATGAAAAAGTACTCATATTTACACAGTATAAAGAAATGGGACAAATTCTCACCCGCATTTTAGAGGAGGAATTTGATACTACACCACTATTTCTGCATGGAGGAGTCCCTCGTCAGAAAAGAGATGATATGGTTGATGAATTTCAGACTAAAAAGCATAAAAAAATATTCATTCTATCCATAAAAGCGGGAGGTACAGGATTAAACTTAACCGCAGCCAATCATGTTATTCATTACGATTTGTGGTGGAATCCTGCTGTTGAAGCGCAGGCTACCGATAGGGCTTTTCGTATCGGTCAGCAAAAAAATGTATTGGTGCATCGCATGATTTCCAAGGGAACTTTTGAAGAAAAAATTAACGAAATGCTTCAGGATAAAAAGCACCTGGCTGATTTAACGGTTTCATCAGGTGAAAAATGGATTGGGGATTTATCAAACACAGAACTGAAAGATCTTGTTAGTATGAATGGTTAGAGGAATATGCCATATGGTTTTTAATCTATACATTTGTTGAATGTTGTAAGGTGTTGAAAAACATATAGTTGGTAAAGTAATGAAAAGCGAAAGGGGGAGGGTGTGCTGAAGACTTCTTATACCAATTAAAACAATAAATGCGTCGGTATAATGCCGAGCTAAATTCAAGCTACTTTAGGAACGAAGTGAACTAGAAGTAGTATTTTGAATTTTAATCGGTATTACGCTTTGGTTTAGTGAGTTATCACTTCGTTGGCTTCGATTCAGAAGCATGTAATGATTGTTTTATAGAGGGAGCCAAGTTTTATATCTACATCGATCTAAAAAGCACTTCTAACTAGTGCCTGTTCATAAAGTCGGGTGTTTGGATTATAAAGTTTAAATACAAGGCGTGTTAGAAATTCAAACCGCAGTATACCAGGGTATATGAGGATTTGGATTTTGAGCAACAACGCAGTAAATGGACTTTATAGACGAACACTAATTAGTATTTGCACGAAAACTCAGGTGGCAGATAAGAAAGCTTCATTTTTGAGGCTTTCGCAGCTCGAAAAATGTGAGTTTACTGTAGTAAATGATCATTTTGAGAGCAAGAGTAACAGCCTGCCCCGATTATTTCGGGGAAAAAAATGTAGTTTTCTTGCTGTAACTAATTACGATTTCGATGTGATGTAATGTAATACCGCAAAGTGACGATTAAGAGAATGATTTTAAAATAACAAGAAGAAATTATATCTTTAATTAGTAATAATTAACCTTAATACAATGAAGCAGGGAATTGTAAATAACCGGATTTTTTTCTTTTTAATAATGATTCTGATCGTATCACCGACGTTTCTTTATTCTCAGGAAATGCAGGGTCATTTGGCTGCAAAACCATTGTTCCGCGATCCGGTATATGATGGAGCAGCCGATCCTACTGTTATATGGAACCGTAAAGAACAGAAATGGTTTATGTTTTATACCAACCGGCAGGCAAATGTCAAGGGGCTCGATGGTGTAAGATGGGTGCATGGAACGCGGATTGGAATTGCCGAATCTTCTGATGGGGGAGCTACCTGGACCTATCGCGATACTTGCGATATTCAGTACCGCTTAACCGGCTATACTCATTGGGCTCCTGAGGTTGTTGAAAATAATGGGTTGTACCACATGTACTTAACTTACGTGCCGGGCATTTTTACCGATTGGAACCATCCGCGCTGGATTATACATCTAACCAGTAAAAATCTGATTAATTGGAAATTTGAATCAAAACTCAACTTGTCGTCTGATAAATGCATCGATGCCTGTGTTTTTCGCTTGCCAGATGGTACATGGCGTATGTATTACAACAACGAAGTTGATGGAAAATCAATATACTACGCCGATAGTCCTGATTTGTATAAATGGACCGACAGTGGTAGAAAAGTAGTAGGAGACCAAAGTGGGGAAGGACCTGATGTTTTTCGCTGGAAAGGTAAAAACTGGATGATAGTTGACAATTGGAACGGACTTGGGATTTATTCATCTGATGATTTTGTAAATTGGAAAAGGCAGGAGAAAAATATTTTAAAGGAACCCGGCAAAGGACTTGATGACAAGGTAATGGGTGGACATGCCGATGTTGTTGTTAATGGAGGCAAAGCCTATATATTTTACTTTACACATCCCGGACGTACACCCGAAAATAGAGGTATTGATAATTATGAAACCCGAAGAAGTTCGTTACAGGTTGCTGAACTGGAATATATCGACGGGCAAATTGTTTGTGACCGCGATAAGCCTGTTTATATAAATATGCAAAAGAATGTATTTATGTTCTCTTATTTTAAAGATAACGGAGAAGATGGACTGCATCTTGCATTTAGTTACGATGGGTATAAATGGAATGCTTTGAAGAATGATAGTTCTTTTTTAACACCAACAGTGAGTAAAGATAAACTGATGCGCGACCCTTGTATTATTAAAGGCGCTGACAACATGTTTCACATGGTCTGGACCGTAAGCTGGAACGATAAAGGAATAGGTTACGCATCGTCAAAAGACTTGATTCACTGGTCTGAACAGCAATTCATTCCGGTGATGGATCACGAACCGGGTGCACGTAACTGCTGGGCTCCTGAAATTATTTACGACAGTTCTGCAGAACAATACATGATTTATTGGGCAACAACCATACCCGGGCGTTTTGCTGCAACTGATTCTACAGGCGATGAAAAATACAACCACCGGATTTACTATGTGCTGACCAAAGATTTTAAAAGATTCTCACAAGCAAAGATATTGTACGACAAAGGGTTTAATGTAATTGATGCAACCATTCAACCGTCGGACGATGGGTATGTGATGTTTTTAAAAGACGAAACTTTGAAGCCGGTTGCGCAAAAGAATTTGCATGTTGCCTTTAGCAAACACCTTACTTGTGGTTATAGCGCCCCATCCGAAGTAATTACAGGAAAATATTGGGCAGAAGGTCCGACTGCCATCAGGATTGATAATGAATGGATTGTTTATTTTGACAAATATACACAAGGGAAATACGGGGCAATATCTTCTGCTGATCTTAAAGTGTGGAAAGATATTTCGGATAAAATCAGCTTTCCTCAGGGATTAAGGCATGGTACTGTATTCCGCATTCCTGAAAGTGATTTTAAAACATGGTTTAATCATATTTTACAACAATAACCCGGATTTTTTGCTGTAGAGCGGAGTATTTACGTTAGCCGGGCAATAGAATAAAATTCAAGACACTATTGTCCGATTAAATATAACATTTCACTTTTCATAATCTAATTTGTCTCTAGCAGATTGGGTTTTACTTTAGCTCACAAGTGTTCATTCTTTGTGTTCGTGATTTTCACTACGTTCCACAAAGAAGCAATGGATAATATCCTGAGTTCGACATAAAATTTTGGATTTACCTCATTAATTATTTTTTATAAGGTATTCGATAGAACGTTGTTTCAGACCGCCTATAAATAGTGAGATTCAACTGAAAATTATGAAACGAGCATTTTGCGAGTTCAATGTGTCCTATCATAAAGTTTCCACATTAAAGAATAGCGGGCTATTTTGAATAATT
>JBNKRV010000082.1:0-6598 GCA_050296935.1 Marinilabiliaceae bacterium
CCTAACTGAAAAGCAAAAAGAAGACAACCGAGAAAAATCCAGAACACGCGCCAGGGTAGAACATATTTTTGGATTTGTAGAAAATAGCATGAATGGTTCAATCGTAAGAACAATAGGTATGGCAAGAGCAAAAGCTAAAATTGGAATGATGAACTTAACTTATAATATTAACAGATGCGTACAGTTAAAAATCAAGGTTTCAATGGGATAGATTTATCCTTACACCAATAAGTGTAAGTGCTAATAGCTTATAGACAATTCATTACAAAATAGGAGCAATTTTACGATTTTTTGCAATTGAAAAAATCCGCTAATTTAGAAAGTTAAAAACAGGTTTTTAGACGTCCCCTAATGTATATTGCGCTCATTAATGCGGATCAAAGATTAAGATTTCAACTATTGATTCGTTTTATTGATGAACAAAGAGGAGCAATTATTCTGAAATGAAGACAATAGAAAACAGATACGATGGGATTACAGTAGATCCAACAACGATCCCTCAAACTGCATGTGAATTCAAAAAAGAAATCAAGAATCTGATTCAATCTGCTGAAAATAAACAGCTTTTATGGATTAAGGTTCCCATAAAAAAGGCAGACTTCATTCCTATCCTTACAAAGTTAGATTTTGAATTTCATCATTGCGATGAGAAAAATCTGATGCTGGTAAAAAAGCTCAATCAAAATTCTTTTGTTCCAACAGCCACAAATTTCACTGTTGGTGTTGGTGCAATTGTTCGTAACGGGAATTACCTGCTTGTGGTTAAAGATCGATTCTCGGATGGATACAAACTTCCCGGTGGTCATATTGATAGAAATGAATTCATAAAAGAGGCCTTAATAAGGGAGGTTTATGAAGAAACAGGGATAGAAATTGAATTTGAATCGATTGTAAACCTTGGGCATTTTACAAAAGCCCAGTTTGAAGTATCCAACCTATATATCGTTTGTACAGCCCATGCCTTAACCGAGAAAATAAATGTTTACGATTCATCAGAGATAATTGAGGCCAAATGGATAGATATAGATGTATTTTTAAATTCTGCAGACACCAACAATTACAATAAAAATGTGGTAAAAGCTTCCATTGAAAATAAGGAGTTAAAACTTACACACAAACCCATTAAACTCACAATTAATGGCAGTGAAGTATTTTTTTAGATCGCATAGTTGATTGATACATGCACGCTTACAATTGTCTGATGTATTGATTCAGCTCCTCTTCGTGTTCCGGTTCTCATTTTTTTCATAACCGATATCTGGAAATATCCTCACTCTTGGGAGAGATATTCATGAGATTTGCAATTTCGTGTGATCTCAGGTTTATTCTGATAAAGGATAAGACACGTATGTCATTGATAGCCAAATTCTCATGTTTACCTGCCCCCATCTGATGGGTTCCTACTAACAAATTATCGTTATCATCAGCATGAACGGAGAATTTAGTTCGTCTTTTTTAGTAGAATCTGTAATCCCAGTGCTAAAAAAATCCCTCCACTTATCTTTTGCATTATCTTACCTGTTTTATCATTCTTTCTTAACATCCTCATCATCGATGCCGCTGAATAAGCTAAAAACAGACACCAAATTGTTCCTGTAGTAATAAAAGTCAATCCGAGAATTATAAAAGGAATTGGCCCATTTACATATTCTGGTTTTATAAACTGAGGCATTAAAGACAAAAAGAAAATCGCAACTTTTGAGAGTTCTTTATAATTCTACCATAACAGATTAAACCAACATATTAAAAATAAATCCAACCACAATAATTCCAATAGCAACAATACCTACAAAAATTGAAATGAGTTGAATTTTCAATACTTTTTTAAGAATAATAATTTCTGGTAACGATAAAGCAATAACCGACATCATAAATGCCAGGGCAGTCCCTAACGAAACACCTTTTTCCATTAGTACACTTACAATAGGGATGATACCTGCAGCATTTGAGTATAAAGGAACTCCAATAAGAATGGCTAATGGAACAGAATACCAGTTTTCACTACCTAATAACCCACTTAAAAAGTCGGCCGGCACGTATCCGTGAGCACCTGCACCAACGGCAACACCAAAAACAATATACAACCAAATTTTACCTACTATTTCCTTTACGGTTCTATAACCTGCATTTATACGATCTGTAAAGGTTAGCTTCTCATCCTCATCATCCTGATGATTCGATTTTACCTGATAAACCCATTCGGCTACATATTTTTCCAATTTAAAAATGCCAATTAACCAACCAGATAACATAGCAATCACCAACCCGGTAACCACATAGATCACTGCCACTTTCCATCCAAACAGACCAGCCAGTAACACCAATGCCACTTCGTTTATCATAGGTGCTGCAATTAAAAATGAAAAGGTAACCCCCAAAGGAACTCCTGCTTCAACAAATCCAAGAAACAGGGGAATAGCTGAACAAGAACAAAAAGGAGTGATGATACCTAGTATTGATGCCAGAATATTACCCGTAAATAAAGATTTACCTTCCAACAATTTGCGTGTTTTTTCCGGGGAAAAATAAGATTGCAGAACACCAACAACATATACCACCAAAACTAATAATAACAATACCTTAGGTACTTCAAACACAAAAAAACTTATCGATTCGGTCAAATGTGTACCGGGACTAAGATGAAATACTGAATTTGTAATCCATTCTGAAAATGGATGCAAGCCTTTATATATTAAAATCCATACAGGAAGCATCAATAAAGGTAATACCCATGAATAGTTACTTTTATGAATGGATAGCACTTTTTGTATCATAATTCGTTCTTTTAATAAATTCTCTCTCACAATGATATCTGAATTCCAAATAATAAGGTAAGTATGTAATAAAGACCTACAGTAATAAAAACCACAGCCACTACACGACGAAACCAGAATTCAAACATCTTAATTTTATTATAAAAGTTACCTATAGAATGTATACTAAAGGCTAATACCCAGGCAAAAATAATTACCGGTATTCCGGTGGCGAAGGCAAAGGCTACAGGCAAATACAATCCACTGACACTGCTAATGGTCATCGGAATTAACATACCGAAAAAAATAACTCCGCTATAGGGGCAAAAAGCCAAAGCAAATACAATTCCAAGCAGTAACACACCCCAAAATCCCCTTTTCGAAGTACCTTCAAGTTTATTGGTTAAGGATGATATACCGGGAAAATTAATATTCACTAAGCCTAAAATAAAAACACCAATTATTACTAAAACAGGCCCCAGCAATTTCTCTCCCCAGGTTTGAAAAAAACTTTCAAGCGCAAACTGACTGGCTCCCAGAAAAAACAGAATTCCTATTAACGAATAAGATATTCCTCTACCAAGAGTGTATACCAATCCATTTAAAAATACCTTTTTTCTACTTTCTATATCCTTACTGATAAACCCTATAGCTGTAATATTTGTAGCTAAAGGGCAAGGACTTATGGCGGTCATAAGTCCTAGTACAAAAGCTGATAATAGTGGAATCTGAGAGCTCTCAAGTAAACTATTCAACACCTCCATTATTTAAGCATTGAATGAATCACTGATTTCATTTTTTCCTCCAGTTTTTCAGGACTTTTATTCGCATTTAAAAAAGCGTCATTGGTTAAATCCACTTTATTTTCACCACTTATAATCAATAATGTTTGTCCACTGATTTTAAACTTCTCCACCAAATCATTTTCTTCTTCTCTGTTTACAGAGATGAATCCCACACCATTCTGGAAGTTTTTGTCAATGGTTGATTTGGTAACAGACTCCACAGCTTTACAAGTGGAACACCTATGTGTGTTATGGAAATAATATACCATTACTTTTGATGCTGTAGTATCATTTAAGCATACTACAGCATCATCAGATTTTGCAGTGGCACAACAAGCTTTTTCTTCTGAACCTTCACTCACCGTAACAGATGCATCTTGTTTTACATCTCCCTTAGGCGCCGAAGAGTTACAACTTACTGCCAACATTGCAGTACACGCAATAAATAAAGTCCGGATTACTCGTTTCATAAAATTTACAATTTATTAGTTAGTTAATAATTTCTTGATCTCGTCCACTTTGGGAACTTTTCCTTTTACCACTACTTTTCCATCCACTACTAAAGCAGGTGTAGTCATCACACCAAACTCCAGAATTTTAATAAAGTCTTCTACTTTAGTAATAGTAGCTTCAATACCTAATTCAGATACGGCTTGTTTTGTGGCTTCTGAAAGTGTATTACACTTTGCACAACCAGAACCTAATACTTTAATTTCCATAGTTATTAATAATTTTAATGATGAATTAAGTGTTCGCTATTCGTAAAACAACGAACTGTTATCCCAAATTTTTTTCAAATCTTTAAAAATGATTTAAACAATACCTGTGCTTCTGCCCAATTATTTTTATTAATACAATACTTGATTCGTGGTGTTTCTATCTCTCCCTGAATTAAACCCGCATCTTTTAATTCTTTTAAGTGCTGAGATAGCGTTGATTTTGCAATGGGCAACTCTTCACTAAGATCTCCGCTATAACAGCAGGCTTGTTTTGATAGCAGCTCCAGCACATAAACACGTATGGGATGCCCCAATGCTTTAGCATAACGTGCAATCTTTTGCTGATTTATTGTTTCCTGATCTACATTCATAATCCGTTCGTAATATTACGAACAAATATACTACTATTTTTATTCAGAGAAATAAAAAAGATAAAAAGTTATATAGAAATTTAACCTACACCTCCATCAACCCCCATTAAAACCTTATTTTCAACAACATAGATATCCTATGCAATAAATTAATATTGTCCGGTAAAACTGACAATCACTTTTCTTAGAGATTTTCTGAGGCTTAAAATGCCATGATATTACAGTTTACCATAAAAATTTAAGCCTTTAATTCAGAGCTTTACCAGACAACAATAATGGTTAAATAAACCAGTGAATAATCTTTAGTGTTTTTCCGGTATATTTTTTAATACATCCAACAGGTGTAACCAAAACTTTTGAACTGTCTCTATCTGAATCCTTTCATCAGGAGAATGAGCACCCTTTATGGTTGGGCCAAACGAAATCATATCCAGTTCAGGATACTTTTCCAGAAACAAACCGCATTCTAATCCTGCATGAATGGCTCTCACTACTGGTTTCTGACCAAATAACCGTTCATAGGAATCATGAGTTATCTTTAATATTTCCGAATCAGTATTCGGAGCCCAACCCGGATAACCTTCTCCATGTTTTACCTCAGCACCACCCAATTCAAAAGCGCTTCTGACCATAGCTGCAATATCTTCTTTTGCTGATTCAACTGAACTTCGCTGACTGGTGGTTACAATTATATTAGCACCCTCCTGCTTAATAGCCGCCAGATTGGTTGAAGTTTCAACCAAACCTTCAATTTCAGAGCTCATTTGTATAACTCCATGAGGACAAGCATATATACTATTTAAAAAATGATGTTGAAATCGCTTTGTCCAAACAGTCTCCGGATTATCACATGATTCCAAATGCATTTTTAATTCGGGTTCATTCACCTCTAATTCAAAACTCACCTCATCAAAGAAAATATTAAAAGCCACACGAACAGCTTCCTTTTTATCCATGGGCACTAAAGCCACAGCTGTTGCTTCCCTTGCAATAGCATTGCGAAGATTTCCTCCTTCAAAACTACTTACTCTTAAGCCGCAACTTAAAGATGCCTGCCATAAAAAGCGATTTAATATTTTAACGGCATTACCTAAACCTTTATGAATATCATCTCCTGAATGTCCCCCCTTTAAGCCAGAAATCTTTATTTTAAAAGGAAAATAATTATTGGGAATCTCATCTTCATCTATTTGAAACGTAGCTACCGTATCAATACCTCCTGCACAACCAATAAATAATTCACCATCATCCTCCGAATCCAGATTCAAAAGTATCTTACTATTAAAAAAGCCTTCTTTTAAATTAAACGCACCTGTTAATCCGGTTTCTTCATCAACTGTAAATAAACATTCAATGGATCCATGATCGATTGATTCCGAAGCCAATAAAGCCAATTGTGCAGCAATTCCAATTCCATCATCAGAACCCAACGTTGTTCCGGAACCCTTCACCCATCCATCTTCAATAATCGGAATAATGGAATCCTTTTCAAAATTATGTTGAATGTGCGAATGCTTTTCACAAACCATATCCACATGGGATTGCAACAAAACCGATTGCATGTTCTCACATCCCGGACGAGCTGGTTTTAAGATTAAAACATTTCCTATTGAATCTTTTTTATATTCCAGATCATTATCCCTGGCAAAATCTTCCAGGTATTTAATAATTTTCTCTTCCTTTTTTGATGGACGCGGTATTTTGCATATCTCATCAAAATATTTCCAGACTACTGATGGTTCAAGCTTTTGTATCGAATTCATAATTTAATATTTATGACCTATAGTAATGTATCAATTACTCTAAAAACAGCAGGATATTTATGCGGTAATAATAACCTGAGTTCGATTAAAATTAGCGAGCTCAAAATTCAGTAAATGATTGATTTACAATATAAATTTTTGAGACATAGCGAGCTATGGTGATAAAATTTAGAGCCGTAAATCGATTATTTACTGAAAAGCTATGAA
>JBNKRV010000083.1:0-7328 GCA_050296935.1 Marinilabiliaceae bacterium
TTTCGCGTTCCTTTATTGCTTCTAATGCTACTTGTGCCTTAAAGGCTCCTGTGTGTTGTCGTCTCATCTTCATAATTACTGCTTAAATCTAACTATATTTATTGTCTTAAGCAGTGGTCTGAAATATAGGTAGTATTATACTACACCCAGCATGATACTTCATCATTATCAAACAAAATTTATCCTGTGACACCTCGTCGAAGGAATTTATATTATATTTTTTCCTTTTTAAAGAAAGACTTGCATCATCCCAAGTATTATGCCATTATTTGATATGCACCAGCAGCACTCGAACCTCCATAATTTTTTCTTGGATGATCATTCAAATCTGTTATTTTATTTCCTCCAAAGGCTGTTGTGTACCCTTTTTCAGAATCATTAGGAACATAATGTCTTTATTAGTCTTTTTATCATATGATTTGATAATTTCTCCTGTACCTTCTCCTACTTTTAGCATTCTCATGTATGCCCTAATCCTTGCTTCTTCCTTTGAAACCAAGACCATCCTCCTCATCTGCTCCACAAAAGCCACCGGGTTAAAATGCCAAAATTTAGGCTGTGCAGGCATCTTACTATAACTTACCTCAATTTCTGGTATTTCAGGTAATTCCAACACTTCCAGTTTATGCGTTTGAAGAAAAGGAGAAACCGACTTATAGGGTTTAAATATGGTTGCATCAGGTAGTTTTAATTCGAATTTTTGCGGAATAAGATTTTTTATTTCACTGAACTGGTTACTTTCCTTAAATGATATTTCAGGTATTTCCACACTTTCCCAAAAATTAAACGCTTTTATCTTGTCCTCTGTAATTTTTAATGTTTCTGCCTTTTTATCTTCAAGAAATTGTTTTTTGTCCCCTTCCTCTATTGCAATACCTTCATCCAACAACGTTTCTATTTCAGGTTTTAACAATGCAAAATCAACTCCACATTCACTTTGGTGATAACAGACCATTTTCGATAACTTCTGTTGGGCAAATGGATCTGTTAACGCACCCTTTAATTCCTTACTTATTAATTTACCATCCCCATTTTCATCAATATGATCCCAAACAGATTGAAGAAATTTAGGCGCATTATCGGGTTTTGTAATATTTTATGTTACAATATAACTTTTATATTTTTTAAACTGATTCTCAGGCGTATTACTCGTATCATCAATTTCACTAATTATTCCTTTTTTATCCACCAATATATCCTCAATCAAAGCCAATAAAAAACTATCGTTCACACCTGTTTTTATGTGTATAAGTTGGTTTATCCATTTATACCCTCTTTTTTCTTATTCTACCAAAATAACTAACGCTATAAAATATTATCATTCCAATAGTAATTGGTAGTATTCGCGTAAATTCTGAAGAACTATATGTGGCAAATAAATTTAAGGCCATAAATATGGCACATAGTATACTTGAGATAAAGAAACTACGCAATTGCAGTCCTCTATTCTCAATTTTTACAATGGGCAAAATAGATACAATTATAAATGGACAAAATTTCACCATTGCTGCATCCAAATCATTATAATCTAAATCCTTCCATATAAATACAATTCCCAACAATAAAATAATTGAAACAATACCAGCTTTATATTTATCAGCAATTGTAGCTTTATCGTGAATTTTAACTATTTTTTCTCCATTGCTAGAATAACTAATACAAGAATCCTGAAAATCAGGAACATGTCCTGTTAACTTACATAACAAACCTCGTTTAGGATCGAATCCCTTATTCTTACAGCATCTACATATTTTAAGTCTTTCTTTTTTTTCCATTTTTAATTTTAATTTATAAATATACTGTGCTTTTCTCTGGCAATTGAAAAAACAGATTACTCCCCCTTAATCTATTACTAGAATAAACTTCACTATTTTAATAAGCTTTACCCCTACTTTACATATCCAATGTCGTTGCGCCATTTCTTCTTGTTCTTTCCTCTTTTTCTCCTCATTCCTTTTTCCTGCTTCTTTATCATCATTAAGCGACATACCATGGCTCCCGACTATTGTCTTGTTTTCTTCATTCATTAAGAAATACTCGTCTGTTAAATATTCTGGAGTCTTAATATACGAGGGGTGTAACGGCTCTGGAAAGCCCTCTGCCTTGCGCCGCTCATAATCCTGTTCTCTATAAGGATCCAATGCATCGCCAGGGGGTAAAGGGCGGTTTTTATCCATATACCAAACCCAATAACTCCAAGACTGCAACGATTTGGCAAATAAAAATGGTATCATTATTCCACTTCCAAGATATTTATCTGCAAAAGTTTTATTTTTATGAACTGATAAATATGATACGCCTTGAGAACGAGTTGCCAGTCCTATAACAACATGTAGCTCATTAAATCTTATTAATTGAGAACGACCCCAATACGAACCAGGTACCTGAACTAATCCTCTCTGCCTATCAAAAATCATTTTTCGATCTCGATTCATATAGTATGCCCTTATAAAAAACCAAAGGGCAGGAAGAAGTGTAATTGGTGAAATCATAAGTGAATATTGCAACAATTCCCAATTAAAGCCAATATTAAAGGATACTATGAGAGATAAAAAGAATAAAGCTCCAAAAAATCCCCACCCCCAATAGAGATCCATTTTTTTTGTATCAGAACAATCATATACAACATAATTATCATCCACAAAAGGAAAATACCCTGATGTAATTTTTTCATTAGTAATAATCCCTGGTCCCGGTAATTGACTAATGCAAAACTCAGGATATCTCTTTTTCCAATCCTTTTTCACTTGGGGTTCTATTTTCCGCTTGGGGTGATAATATTTATTTACATCCATATACTTTTTAGTTATTCCCAAGTTACTGGGGATAATAAATGATTTTTAAAACCTCGTTTTATATTATCACCAGAAACAGTTATACAAACCAATTTGTGTTTACGTTCTTGTTCCATTTTTTCAAGTAATCTACTATTAAATGGTGTTTCTGGTTGCCTAACTACTGTCTCTTCTTTATATAATTTTTCACGTACTGCAATATACCTAGGTTTATTATCCTCATCAATTGGAAACATATGGCTATTATCATTACACCTGCAAAGTACAATTATTTCAGCTTGCGTTCGCCATTGATGTATTGAAGGTATATGCTGATGTTCTTCTGGTATATCAAATAATGCTACAAAAAACTCGGCTTGTGAGTCATTTTGAGGGATAAGACGATAATTCCCTTTATCTTTTTCTTTAGTTAACAATATAGGTAGTTGACCTGAATTAAAACCATGAGGAAACAAATATATTTGCAAATCGATATCTGCAATAAACATTTTTGCCATGCTAAAATGTACATTGACATACAGTTCCTTTTTAAAATGTTCTTGAATAGTAGTTGGTCCCACAGTACGACTTGAAACTATATTTGGTTTACTCTCAATTGTTACCGTTCCTCCGAAAAGAATATCGCTTATGCGTTTATACAAAACACTATAGTCACCCAAGTCTAAGTAGCCTTTTTTGACCATCAAATAAGTATTTAAATAATGAAAACTAATACTACCCTCAATAGTGCCATTATAATCAAAATCATCACTATCAAAAAAAACAAATGATTTTTTCTGTCTAAACTGACAACATTTACATAGCTCCTCTAAAGGTCCATCTTCAAAGAAAATAGCCAACAATGCAAATCCTGTTCCTGCTGCTAAAGTAGCTATCCACCCTATAGGATTCCATTCATTAATTATACCAACACCCCCAATGGTACCTAATATAGCAGCAACTGCCTGCATAGCAGCAGCATCAATATCCCCTCGGTAAAAATTAAGGCCACTATCAAAAGCATCCACTCCAGCACTTAACCATACTCCCACAACACACGCTCTTCTTGGCAAACCTTTCATTAGTTTTTCTGCTACTTCTTCAGATATTTCGTTACTCAGTTTTTTCGAAAGTATTTTATAGGTAACCTGAGTTTCAACAACTGTAGATAATGATGATAACACTCCAAGCGAATTTTTTAAAGTCTCATAATTGATGCCCCTTGATTTCCCCAACTGTAACAAAGCACTCCCCATATTAACGAAAGATATCCTAGTGACAAATCTATTCCAAACAAGTGAACCTGTTAAGTGATCTGCTAAATCATATAGCTTACCTTCACGTTGAAAAGCAGCATTAAATTTTTGAGAAATGGTTACCTGCTCAATAGATGTTAAACTACCATCAACTGCGTTAATAAACTTTGTATCTTCTAAAAGCTCTTCGGTAATATTCATCATCTGTCGCCCTGCATCAAGAAATGGCTTTTTATTATGAACAATTTTATTAACAGTCGATAAATCAAAACACTTATCAAGTACCACTTCTCCATTTCGGAAAATACGTACTTCATTTAGCATATCTATTTTAGTTTGAAGATATTGGGGATATTTCTTTACAAAATCACTAATTCCTCCAACAATAGTATTCCATGTTAAAACAACCCTATCAAAAGAATCTCCTCCTTGCTTAACATCCACACTTACAGGATCAAACAAAATCCCCTTCCGTGCATCAAACTCTTCTTTAAAATACTCAATACCTACATCCTGCTTGTCTAATATTCGCTTATTCTCTTCAGCCAAATTAAACACATGGTCTTTAGTATTTAATCTATATTGCAAATTACTGATATGAATAGATTTTCTATTTTTTCCAATCAGCTTTACATCATCTATCTGACTTAGGTACTCATTTATAGCTTGAATATAATAATCACTTTTTAACAGAACTACAAATTGCTCTTTTACATTTGCTATTTTAGCCCTAATATTTGCTCTATCATCTTTACCCAATAATAGTTCGATCCTTTTGCGATCTAAACTATCCCCATATTTATCAACATTTTCCTCTGAACAAAAACCTGACTGATATAAAAGCAATAATGATTGATGCATCTTTTCTATTTGCTTTAATCGATCTTTACTAACAATATCATTTGGCTCCTTGCTACCGTTAACTATATCGTTTAATGCCACCTTTCGATCAATTCCTGTTTGGATAGCTATAATCAATGCTTCCATATCTTTCCATCGATCGTCAAGATCAATTGCCAATTCATCCGCACACCCCAACGGGTCATGCAAACAAAAGAAGACCTCATCACGTTCATCAGGCACATCTTCCAATGCTTCAACATTATCAAAATAGGTTTTCCACCATTGAATTTTCCCAGAATCCAAACTGCTTTTTATTTCACCAGGTGTCCAGAAAACTTCACCGTTATTTTCTTGCTTTTGAGGAGCCTTATCATCATCATCAAGCGGAAAATAGCCATCAATATTATCTACCGTAAAAGCATCAGAGGCATTATGATTGCCTTTCCATTGTGTAGCATCAAACTTTTGCATACGCTTTTCGCGTAACTCTTGATTATTTTTATCTCTTATTTTTTTCACATATGATGAACTCCATTGAAACTCTGAGTAGGCTATCCAAACAATATCTTTATTTGAGATACAATAGTATCTGCTACTCTTTCTTTCTTTAGGTTTTCTAACATCTTCTTGCAGATCCGAAACAATATTGGTTAGTTTACCTGTAATATCAACTTTAAACTCTTTAAAAATATCAGGTTTATTTTCGAAATGAATGTATATGTACCCTTCTCGTGGAGTAGTTGCTTTATAAGTGTAGCCATCAATATTGGGAGCTCCACTAGGTGAATATACGGTAGCCTGCTCTCGCTGTGGCCATGTAAATGAGCTTTTTCTGTTATTTTTAGCTAAGAGGTAAAGCATAAAACTCAAACTAATCGTCGTTGGTTTTATCGTTAAAACAGCACCTTCTGCTTCTGCTTCGCCATTGTTATACACAGCAGTTACTTCACATGTGGCTATATTAGGTATTTCGTTCATAGTTTAGATCATTCATTGGTTTGTATTTTCTTCTTCCTCTACTTCCCAAGTTGCTATTACTGTACCATCTTCTACTGTGCCACTTACTTCTTTTTCAATAATAGTCCCATCTTCTTGAGTTCGTTTAATTTTAAATGTAACAGATTGCCCTTCATCAATATTTAACACAGATGCTTGTACATTTACTGTTTTTAGCTCTTTTGATTCCGAAGCCGTCCTCTCTTCTTTCAACCACCTCACATTATATATTTTAGGCTCTCCCTCATTATTTTCAGCCTCTTGCCTGATTGCCTCCTGGTTGGCAATGGCTTCATTGAGCTTCGATCCATTTCCTGAAAAAGAAGCTATCGTTTTTGTTAAGGTTGTAATTTTAGGAAAAGGGATTCTTTTTACAGGCATTACGGCTGTTGCTGCACTTGCGCCTGTCCCTATTAATACAGTGGGTTCTCCTACGGTGACCGAACCTCCGTGAGCTGTCATACCTCCCATTGTGGCAGCCGGCTTACCGCCAATAAGTACCGTGGATTCACCTTGTACAATGGTATCCGGAGGCCCTACACAAGTACACATGTCTCCCATTACGGCGGCAGGTTTTCCTCCTATTAAAACGGTTGGTACTCCTGGTCCTGATACCGGTCCTCCTACATGGGGTACTGTTCCACTGCACATGGGGCACACATGCATACTTCCTACTGTGGCTGCTGGTCCTGGCATAATTACTTAATTTATTTTTACTATTGCTCCTGAAAATTCTGACATTGCACTTCCCGTAACTTTTGTTTTTGCAGCATTTAGTTCAGCACTTGCTGTACCTTCTACGATTGCATTTGCTCCACTTATTGTTGCATCCGAAGTAGCCTCCATTGCTAACACACCTCCACTACTTACAGTAGTATCTCCATCAGATTGAATGGCAACATTACCTTGGGCTTGGGCATTTAAATCTGCTTCTGCCGCAATAAGAACATTTGATTTAGCTTCCAAATTAATGTTTTCATCGGCTGTAATTTTGATGTTCTTGGCTGAAATTTCTATGTTCTCTGCAGAGATAATAGATAACGATTTAGCCTGGGTATCGAAGGATATAAGGCTACCTTCATTATCGTAGATATTAATTTTTTCTTCCCCTTCGGTATCGTTTAACTCAATGGTATGGCCACTGGCACTCACTATTTTGCTGATAACATTATCGGGCATAGCACCTGCCGAATTATCGCCATGAAACAAGCTTCCGGTTACATAAGGTCTGGATGGGTCGCCCTTCTCAAAAGCCACCATTACCTGGTCATCAACAGCAGGCACAAACATAAAACCGTGCATATTTTCACTATTTTCAGAAACTCCCCTGTTGTGAGCTTGTACTCTTAACCAGTTGCTGGATTCACCCTCGGGCATCCAGAAAAAGCGCACTTTAACTCGTCCTTGTGTTTCAGGATCTTGATTTTCAACCACCGTGGCCGGCTCAGGGAAAGCTGTA
>JBNKRV010000084.1:0-2451 GCA_050296935.1 Marinilabiliaceae bacterium
TACGAGTAATACGCCTGAGAATCAGTTTAAAAAATATAAAAGTTATATTGTAACATAAAATATTACAAAACCCGATAATGCGCCTAAATTTCTTCAATCTGTTTGGGATCATATTGATGAAAATGGGGATGGTAAATTAACAAATAAGGAATTAAGAAATGCGTTAACAGATCCATTTGCCCAACAGAAGTTATCGAAAATGGTCTGTTATCACCAAAGTGAATGTGGAGTTGATTTTGCATTGTTAAAACCTGAAATAGAAACGTTGTTGGATGAAGGTATTGCATTAGAGGAAGGAGACAAGAAACAAGCTCTTGAAGATAAAAAGGCAGAAACATTAAAAATTACAGAGGAAAAGATAAAAGCGTTTAACTTTTGGGAAAGCGTGGAAATACCTGAAATATCCATTAAGAAAAGTAGTGAGTCCGGGGAAATGAAAAATCATATTCCGCAAAAATTCGAATTAAAACTACCCGATAAAACTATATTTAAACCCTATAAGTTGGCTTCTCCTTTTCTTCAAACGCATAAACTCAAAGAGTTAAAATTACCTGAAATACCTGAAATTGAGGTGAGTTATAGTAAGATGCCTGCACAGCCAAAATTTTGGCATTTTAATCCGGTGGCTTTTGTGGAGCATATGAGGAGGACATCAGGTACATTTACTGTAATTTTTCCGTTTGATATAAAACCACAAAATGATAAAGATAACTCAACATATAATGGTAAAGAGTGGTATGCAACAGCAGAAACCAACGGAATCACATTTGGAGCTGACAGAACTCACAAAGGAGTTGCACGAAAGCATGCAGGGCGAGATTTATATGCGAGCTGGGGTACACCAATAAGGGCAATGGCTGATGGTGAAGTTATTGAAGTGACATATTGGAGTTCCTTAAAAGTAGGTGCTGTTGCGATAGCTCATAAAACCAGTGATGGACGGTCTTTTATATGTAGGTATTGCGAAGTGGATTACAATTCAATTGCAGTTAAAGTTGGAGATAAAAACATTAAGCAAGGAGATATTATTGCAAGAGTTGGATTTTTAAAATACTCAGACCATGGTAATATGCCTCCTACACAGTCTCCAAGAGGAATAAGAACCAATATGCTTCATTTTGAGCTTTACTCTAATGGTAATGATTATGCGAATATAGGGGTAAATGAGAAAACAAGTATAAATATCTATGCTCGCAAAAGAACAGACGTAGCAGATCCGCTCGAAATATTACAGGAAGCTTACAATAACAGTTTTGTTAAATCTGAGCCCGAAGAGCCAACAAGAGTTGATATTAAAGACTTACGTACTTCTGATAAGGGGATTGAGTTTATAAAGTTGTATGAAGGGACCCATAAAAGCGGAAGTAAGCATGTTAAGTATGACGACAGCCTAGATCCTAAAAAAGCGAAAGCAACCATTGGTTATGGGCATTTAATAGCAAATACCAATAAAGCTGGTGTAACGTATTCGAATAGCAATGAAATAAAAAATGGGATTACTAAATCAGAGTTTATGAGCGGAATAGATGATGCTCGAGCCACTCAGTTGCTGAGGCAAGATTTAATAACTGCAGAAAATGGAGTGAAAAAACATATAAAAGTACCTTTGAGCCAAAATGAATTTGATGCACTTGTAAGTCTAAGTTTTAATTCTGGTGCAGATCGGCTAGGTCAAAAAAAAGGAGGTGGAGATACTCAAATAAAAATACTAATAAATAAAGGAGATTATTGTAATGGGATTGATGAAATAGCAGATATTACTAATGGTTTAACCGCAGGCTTAGTGAAACGCCGACAAGCAGAAATGACCATATTTAAATCGAATTATTACGCAACTAAAATACCTTAGAATGAAAAAAACTATATTTTATATTTGGCTATTGCTATTAATGGCCTGTAATAGTAACTCGGATAAACAAAGTAAGAGTGATATACAATCACCAATTGAAGTTTACAAAAGTTATACTAGTCAAGGAGTATTTAACAATGAGCAATTTTTAAAAGATAATTGTGGGACTTGGGTTTGTTATAAATATGAAGAAGATGGTGAGTATTATCCAAATAGTGAGCGTGATGCGAGATTCGCAAAAGAATTTGCCGCTTTCTTTTATTTCGAGATTGAGAATGATACAATAAGTTTTAGCAAATTTCGGATGCCAATACAAGCGGAAAAAGTTGAATTAAAAAACTTAAATGACGCTGCCATAAAAACTTTTCAAAATCTTTCATTAATAGACTCTTGTTCCTATAAGCTTAATTTTATTTACAAAATTAGAGGACAAAATAATATGTATTATAGCACTTTTTGGGATAAAATGTTTGAAAAAGAAAATGTTTTACCTTATTGTGATAATTGTTTATTGGGAATATCAATGTGGTGTTTTGTAGATTATATTGCGATAAATAGTTATGGATATTATTGGTATTATAAGAAGGGAGAACCAATTAATA
>JBNKRV010000085.1:0-13215 GCA_050296935.1 Marinilabiliaceae bacterium
CTATGAATGTCACTTATAAATACCGATTTTCTGCGTCATATTTGCTTACCATAGCCCGCTATGCTTTCGCAAACATTCCTTGAAACTCAATATTTATAAGCGATTTGAGCCATTAATTTTATATCGAACTCAGGTTATTACCAAACAACTTACTATATTTCTTCGGAACGGGAGTTTGTATCTTAATACTTTCCCGGGTAAACGGATGTGTAAATTCCAGTATCCAGGAGTGAAGATACAACCCCTTTCCCTTAAGAATAAGATCCTTTTTTCCGTATTCAACATCTCCAAAAATGGGATTACCTAATGAAGACATATGTATTCTTAACTGATGGCGGCGACCGGTATAAAGCTTTAACTTCACCAGGTTTAAAAATCCATATTTGGGTGATGATAAGGTGTGAAGCTTAAAGTATTCTGATTTAGCCAGTTTACCTCCGATCTGACTTTCTATTAATCCGTGATCCTGCATAAAACCAATGGTAACGGCCAAATAATATTTTTGAATTTTATGATTTTCAAACAGCTTATTCAGCTCAATAACTGCCTTTCTGGTTTTCCCGATTAACAAGGCACCTGTAGTTGGAAAATCAAGCCGATGAATAGGCTCCGGTCTTATCAAAGCATCATGCTGCGTACTTATTTTTAAATTAGAAGGCAAAGCATTTTCAACCGTTTTCCACTTATTACCACTTACAAGTATACCTGCAGGTTTTTCTACTACTGCTAAATACTCATCTTCGTACCAAACAACAATTGGCATATTTACTATCGGTTTTGGTGTTGCATCTTCGCTTTTATACAAATCAAGGGTTTCTCCTCCATAAATAAAAGTACCCGTTTCTCCCTCAACCCCATTTACAAAAACCAACCCTCTTTTTATGGACTTTTTAACTCCCTTCTTCGATGGAATACTTTTTAATAAATCCGGAGCAATTTCTTGCAATCTTTGTTTTTCATTTAACGTCGGCACAATCACTTTTTCCAACAATTCTTTGTGATGCTTCATCAGTAACCTATTCTGTTTTTTTGGGAACAGAGCAAATCTATAACAATCACAGCAATAATCCCATTATTAATTCAGCAATAGAAATATCAGAAAACAAACAACACCCATCCAACTCACATACAATGCATAAGTCTATTAATCAAAAGTACAAACCCTATTCATGCAGAGCCTTTGTAGAGTACTAAAAATGAGAAGACAGGCTCTTTGTTGAGTGCCGATTTCAGTTACTACCTGCATGTTGGTATAGTTTTACCAAGCAAAATATCAAAAACAAAATAGTCAATTATCAAAAACAGAATTTTTCCCACATAAGTCTAAGCAAAATCAAAAAATGTATGCTAAATTTGAGTATATTAGCAAATGATGTTGTTAATGAATTGCAAATACCCAAACCGATAGAAAAGTGAAATTTAATATTCAAGACAGGATTTTTGCTGACGCTGACGAAAGTTCAATGCTCATTGTTCTGGAAAATCTTTTAGGTAATGCATGGAAATTCACTTCTGAAAAAAGTGATACTTGTATAGAGCTTGGTCTACAGGATCTACAAGGGGAAAATGTGTACTCTATCAAGAACAACCTTGTTGGTTTTAATACGAATTACGCTAAAAAACTATTTGAGCTCATTCAACGATTACTTACTCTCAGTGAGTTCCAGTGTACAAGCATTGGATTGACTAGTATTCAAAGAATTATACATAAACACATCTGTAGGATCCGGGCTAAGAGTGAACCTGAAAAAGTCGCTGCTTTTTATTTTACTTTATAATTTATGTTCATGGATAAGAAAATAATATTACTGGTAGAAGACAACCTGGATGATGTAGATTTAACACTTCATGCATTCAAGATAAACAACATTAAAAACAAAGTAGTTGTTATCAATGATGGAGCTGCCGCATTGGATTACCTTTTTGGAACCGGAGAAAATACTGGTTGCGATTCGTCTACATTACCTACAATTATCCTCCTTGATATTAAGCTGCCTAAAATTGATGGATTAGAGGTCTTAAAAAGAATTAAAGCCAACCCTTTAACTCAATTTATTCCAGTGATTATCCTTACATCTTCAAAAGAGGAACAAGACATTATAAACGGATATCGTTTAGGCGTGAATAGTTATGTCAGAAAACCTGTTGATTTTGAACAATTCACAAAAGCTGTAAATAATCTGGGGTTCTATTGGTTACTCCTTAACGAAACACCAAATCAAAAATAAATTTAATGCCGGTTAATTTGAGAAATGAATTGAAAATATTGTTTGTCGAAGACTCAGAGGATGATGCTATTTTAGAAATTCATCAGGTGCAAAAGGGGGGCTATAGTGTGTATTACGAGCGAGTAGATAATGCATCTGATATGGCAGCTGCCCTCAACGAAAAGAAATGGGATATTGTACTAAGTGATTATTCGATGCCTCATTTTAATGGACTTGATGCTCTAGCTCTGTTAAAGAACTCTGGCATTGACATTCCTTTCATCATTATATCAGGTATCATTGGAGAAGAGGTTGCTGTGGAAGCAATGAAGGCAGGTGCAAATGACTATGTAATGAAGAGTAACCTAAAGCGCTTAGTACCTGCAATAGAACGAGAGTTAAAAGAAGCGCAGAACAGAATTGAACGTTTACAGTTTGAACAAAAAAACGTACAGGTTGAAGAGTCTTTAAGAGAAAGTGAGGAAAGGTATCGCCTGATAGCAGACAATACTGCTGATACCATCTCCATTTGGGATATGGACTTTAACCTTATCTACATCAGTCCATCAGTACAGAAACTCCGTGGATATTCTGTTCAGGAATCATTAAGCCATTCTCTCGATCATTTTCTGAGTCCTGAGAGTGTTGATAAAGTCAAAAACATAATTCGTGAATTAATCTCATTGCCTGCTAATGACGGAAAGGAATCTTCAAAACCTTCACTTTTTGAACTCGAACAGATTCATAAAAATGGTTCTATTATTCAGGTAGAGGTTTCTGTTTCGTTTATACGGGACAAAGATTCTAGTCCGATAAACATTCTTGCTGTCACCAGAGATATCACATTACGAAAACATTTTGAAGAAAGACTCAAAGTACTGTCTCACGCAATAGAGCAAAGCCCTGCCATGATTGTTATAACCAATACTGATGGAAATATTGAATATGCAAATCCCGAGTTCGAGAGAGTAACTGGTTATTCTTTATCGGAAGTAATAGGAAAAAATCCAAACATACTTAAATCCGGAAATAACACAGATCAATTATACAAAGAACTGTGGGAAACAATAACCGCAGGTGATGTTTGGCATGGTGAGCTTATTAATAAAAAGAAAAACGGCGATTTGTATTGGGCAAATGTATCAGCATCACCTATATTCAGTGATGATGGTATAATCAAACATTTTTCAGGCATCCAACAGGATATTACTGCAAAAAAGATGATAGAAGAAGAACTCATTGTAGCAAAAGAGAGGGCTGAAGAGAGTGATCGTTTAAAATCATCATTTCTGCAGAATATGAGTCATGAGATACGAACTCCCATGAATGCCATAGTTGGATTTTCTGAACTTCTGATCAACGAAATTAAATGCGAAGGGTTGCCGAAAAAGTATGGTAACATAATAGAATCCAGTTGTGCTGATTTGTTAAATATAATTAATGGAATTCTAGAGATTGCTCAGATCGAATCCGGACAAACTTCAGTATGCTATGAAGATTGTAATGTAAATAAGCTTTTTAGCGAACTCACATTGCTTTACAACAACAGTGAACTACAATTAGGTAAGCAGCATATTGAATTTACAATGAAGCCTACTCCTGAAACACCAGATATTATTATAAAAACAGACTCTTCTAAATTAAAACAAATATTTACTAACTTAATTAATAATGCTTTCAAGTTTACAGAAAAAGGATTGATTCAAGGAGGTTGCTATTTTGACGAGAATCACAAAATTACTTTCTATGTTTCAGACACAGGAATAGGTATTCCTGAAGATAAGCAGGGAAGTATTTTTCAGCGTTTTGTAAAATTAAACCAGGATAAAAACAGGTTTATTGAAGGTACAGGTATCGGACTGGCAATTGTAAAAGAAATACTGAATCTACTTGGTGGCAATATTTGGCTTGAATCGGTTCCCGGCAATGGGACTACGTTCTATTTTACATTGAATTGATTTTCTTGCATAGTGATAGTGATTCACTTGATGGTTATATAGAACCATTCCTTTATTAACCTACAATGATGTTGCTTCTCAAATGCCGGTAATCAGGAACGGTTCTCTATAAGTAAGCTGCCCTCCAGAACCGTTCCTTAAATTACATCAAGAACATCCCGGGTATCAAACGTATCTGCTGTTTTGTGTTCGTCTATAAAGTCCAACTACTGCGTTGTTGCTCAAAATCAAAATCCTCATATACGCTGATATACTGCGGTTTGATTTTTTAACGCCTTGTATATAAACTTTATACTTCAAACACCCCACTTTATGGACTGGCCTAATTATTATTTTCATGAAAGTTAGGGTACGGTTCTGATTCCCTTGATGGTTATATAGAACCATTCCCTAAGTTAACACGCAATGATATTGCTTCTCAAATGCCGGTAATCAGGAACGGTTCTCTATAAGTAAGCTGCCCTTCAGAACCGTTCCTTAAATTACATCAAGCACATCCTGGGTATCAAACGTATCTGCTGATTAGAATCGTTAATACATGCAGCCATCGCATCCCCACGCAAATTATACCAATCAAAACTATAAATGCGCCAGTACAGAATATTGATGAGTATTAAAATTAAAACCGACTTTAACCGATAATAAATATTAGAAAGTCTAATACTCAATCTGGGTATAATGATAAGGGTAATCGCTTTTAAACAAAAAGCAGATTCGGCGCTTACATTATTAAATACAAATAAAAAATACAACCATTGAAAAAAAAGATTAGCATATCAGGATGTGGCTGGCTGGGTTTACCTTTAGCACAACACCTTATTCATAAAGGATATGAAATCTTCGGATCTACAACCTCTGAAGACAAAAAAAGTATTTTAACAAATGCCGGCATTAAACCTTTTATATTAAATATTGAGCATTTAAATGAAAAATCAAATGGTTTTTTTGATGCTGAAATTCTGATTATTGCAATCACATCAAAAAACATTGACGCTTTCAGAAAACTTATCAACCTAATTAAAAATTCAAATATATCCAGAGTTCTATTTGTTAGCTCAACCTCCGTTTATAAAAATAACAATGAAGTTGTTACAGAAGAATCTCCAGTTAAAGATTGTCCTTTAATAACCATCGAAAATCTATTCAAAGAAAATACTTCATTTAAAACAACCATTCTTCGGTTTGGTGGGTTATTCGGATATTCCAGAAAGCCAGGTAATTTTTTTAAACAAGGTAGAATAATTGAAAATCCGGATGGCTTCATAAACCTGATTCATCAGGATGATTGCATTCAGATTATCGAAAATATTATTTCTAAAAACATATGGAATGAAACTCTCAATGCCTGTTGCAGCACACATCCAACCCGTAGAGAATTTTATTCCAAAGAAATGGCGAAAGCCGGAAGAATTGCCAATTTTAATGAAGAATCGCCTGACTATTATAAAATTGTGAGCAATGAGAAACTCAAAAAACTACTCAATTATCATTTTATATATGATGATTTATTGAAACACTAACATTAACAACTCCCCTCCTACAACACTACATTTCAATACCTTTTGTCGCTTGAATCATTAACTCAAAATACCTAAATCAGAGGTCGTTCCACAAAATACACCTGAAAATATTTTTTCATAAAAACTTGCTCAATAAAAATTAAACATCTACTTTTAACCATACGGTTAAACTATATGGTTTATCCGTTCAGATAATTATTAATCTATCCTATGCAACAGAATACGGACACTGAAAAAGAAATAATCAAAGCAGCCCGAAAGATTTTTATTCAAAAAGGTTATGCTGGAGCTCGCATGCAGCAAATAGCTGACGAAGCAAATATTAATAAAGCCTTGCTGCATTATTATTTCAGAAACAAAGAACGATTATTCGAAACTATATTTGAAGAAGCATTTTCATCATTCTGGCCTCCTGTTTTAAAGACTTTAGAAACTTCAAAATCATTTAAGGATGTTCTAAAAGGAATCATCTCTTCGTATATGGATGTACTGTTGGAACGTCCGGATATGCCTGCTTTTTTGCTACAGGAAATCCATAGAGACCCTGAAAAGCTATCTTTTTTTACAGAAAGAGTTGGCAACAAATTATCTAAAATAAAAGTGATTGCTGAAGAAGAAATTAAAAAGGGCAACCTGCCTGCTATTTCTGTTAATGAAGTCCTTTTAAATACGCTGTCACTATGTATTTTTCCATTTGCAGGCATGCCTCTTGCCCGGACAGTGATTTGGAACAATGATAAGGAGGCCTATAATAAGATGCTGAAAACAAGAAAAGAAACCGTATTTGAGTTTATATGTAATGCTTTATATAAAGATCATGAAGAAGATTAATCCATCATTAAAAATAACATACTTAATTGCATTCATTCTGGGAAATACTTTTCTATTTGGCCAGGATATTCAATTAAGTGATTGTTTAAAGGAAGCCAGACTAAATAACGCTTTGCATAAAAACGCAGAATATATTCTGGCTTCTGTTGACCTGAAACTTAAAAATATTCAGTCAAACTGGTATCCATCTGTAGATTTAAAGGGACAGGTTAGCTGGCAAAACGATGTGACTCACATCGAACTGGACAATCCAATGTTTCAGATACCCATAGCACCTAAAGACCAGTACAAAATGCATCTCGACGTTTCACAAATGATATACGACGGAGGTATTACAAAGGCTCAAAAATCAATTGAACGCGCCCGGGGAAGCTTATCTGTTGCAGAACTAGAAGTTCAACTATACCAGATAAGAGACAGGGTAACTCAGAGTTACTTTTTAATTCTAATATTAAATGAACAAGAAAAACAATTAGCTGCTCAGATTGAGGTTCTTAAAGAAAGATTCAAAGCTATCAATGGCGCTGTATCAAGCGGAGCACTATTACAATCAGATGCGGATTTAATTGAAGTGGAGATCTTAACTCTGCAACAAAAAAGTATTGAACTCGACGAAGGAATAAATAAGGCTTATGGTATTTTGTCGGAATTGGTTGGCCGGACTATACAATCAAACCAAACGCTGGAAATTCCAAACGCATCCATACCTTCTGTTGAATCCTCATTAAGACCTGAAGATGAAATGTACCAGCAAAATTTAGCTCTGATTGAAGAAAACTCAAAATTAATATCTCGTACCCGATTGCCAAAGCTACTAGGATTCGGACAAGTTGGATATGGTAATCCGGGTTATAATATGTTGCTTGATAGTTTTGAACCCTATTACATGGCCGGTATCAGGATGCAATGGAAAGTGTTTGACTGGAATAATGCCAAGAGGCAAAAAAGCATGATGGATTACAGCTCAAAAATGGTACAATCGCAACAAGAAACCTTCCACCAAAACAGACGCATTCAATTATTAAGTGCCGAGAGCAAACTGCAAACGATTGACCGGTTAGTTGAAAAAGACAAACAAATTATAAATCTCAGAAAAAAAGTGACTCAGGCAAATGAGTCAAAATTAAACAATGGTACAATCACTAGTGCTGAATATATAGCGTCTGTATATGCCGAATCGAATGCCATTTTAAATCAGAAAATACATAAAATACAAAAAATACAAACCATGATTGAGTACACCACAATCATTGGAGTAAAAGAGTAATTTCATATGAGAATGTACTGATTAGTGCCTGACCATAAAGTCGGGTATTTGAACTATAAAGTCTAAATACAAGGCGTGTGAAAAATTCAAACCGCAGTATACTAGTACGTATGAGGATTTGAATTTTGAGCAACAACGTAGTAGCTGGATTTTAAAGGCGAACACTAATTAAGACAACACTCTACAATCAAACCAATAGAAACTTGTAATACAATTAGCAACTATCTAATATTAATATAACGATGAAGAATTTATTAGTTCTAGCAATGATTGTTTTAATCACTTCGTGCAACGGTAGTGATAAACAAGCTGATGCTTTCGGAAATTTTGAAACAATTGATGTACTGGTATCTTCCGAAGTGCCGGGCAAAATTATTGATTTCAGCGTCATTGAAGGTGATCAAATATCAGATAACCAAACACTATGCCACATCGACAGCACTACTTACAGCATACAAAAAAGGAAATTAACAGCCTCTCAAAACGCCATAAATGCCAGGCAACAACAAGTCATTACATCAGTTGATGTACTTAAAACCCAGCTAAGTGTATACAATAAAGAACTGAACAGAGTAACTCAAATGCATAAAGATGGTGCTGCAACTCCAAAACAAATCGATGATATCCAGGGACAGGTGGATATAGTTCAAATGAAAATTAAAAACGCCAGAACACAATTAAGTGCCATTGAGGCAGAAAAAGATATGTTGGCTGCACAAATTGCAGAAGTGAATGATTTACTGAAAAAATGCATTATCCAATCTCCTCAAAGTGGAATAATTCTTCAAAAATTTGCAGAGAAGGGAGAAATAACGGCTCCCGGAAAACCACTACTTAAAGTCGGTGACCTCACCAATATGTACCTAAAGGCCTATGTGTCCGGAGTGCAATTGGCTGATATTAAAATTGGTCAAAAAGTAAACGTATTGTTTGACAAGGATAAAGATAATAACCAGCAGATACCTGGTGAGATAACATGGATTTCTTCCAGAGCTGAGTTTACACCTAAAATTATTCAAACAAAGGAAGAACGTGTTGATCAGGTATATGCTATTAAAGTAAATATTAAAAATGATGGTCGCGTAAAAATTGGTATGCCGGGCGAGGTGATTTTCTAAATTGTTGTACAAGTCAATATTCCTTATCTAAAAATACAAAATGATAACCGCAAGCAACATACGAAAAACATATGGTGAAAATCAAGCTTTAACAGGTGTTAATCTGGAGGTGAAACCCGGTGAATTATTTGGTGTTATAGGACCGGATGGTGCAGGAAAATCAACATTCTTTAAAATTTTAACGAGCCTTATTTTACCCGATGAAGGTGAAATAAACATGTGGGGACTTGATCCTGTAAAAGATTATAAGAAAGTGCGCCAGATGATTGGATATATGCCAGGTAAATTTTCTTTATACCACGACTTGTCTATTGAAGAAAACTTATCATTTTTTGCAACAGTTTTTGGTACCACAATAGAAGAAAATTATCATTTAATTAAGGATATATACTCGCAAATTGCACCATTTAAAAAGCGATTAGCAGGCAGGTTATCCGGTGGAATGAAGCAGAAACTAGCTCTATCCTGCGCCCTGATCCACAGTCCAAAACTTTTAGTACTTGATGAACCCACAACAGGAGTTGATGCAGTATCCAGAAGAGAGTTTTGGGAAATGCTGCAGAAATTAAAGGAGAAAAACATTACCATTCTTGTATCAACCCCTTATATGGATGAGGCAAAAATGTGTGATAGAGTTGCTCTAATGGATAATGGTAAAATACTGGAAGTAAATACACCTCATGGAATTACCCAAAGCTTTAAGGAAACATTATATGGAATAAGGACCAATAAAATAGGTCAATTGATTAAAGATTTAAAAGCCTACGAAACGGTAAAGTCTTCATTCCCTTTTGGCGAATTTGTGCATTACACCGACAAAGAACCTGAGCTAAACAAAGATCATCTCATTCAATATTTAAAAGATAATGAACATCAGGATATTCAGGTAGAAATAATTCAGCCAACAATAGAGGATCGGTTTTTAGATCTGGCTCATGAATAATCTTATACACCCATAATATTTACTCATTACATAACAAATGGAAGCCATCATAAAAGTAGATAGTCTAGTGAAAAAGTTTGGTGATTTTATAGCTAACGATCACTTATCTTTTCATGTAAATAAGGGTGAAATTTTTGGATTCCTTGGAGCCAATGGTGCAGGAAAAACAACAGCAATGAAGATTCTATCAGGAATCTCAGCTCCAACATCCGGAGAGGTATATGTGGCAGGTTACAATGTGTACAAAGATCGTGAGAAAATAAAAAAGAGCATTGGTTATATGAGTCAGAGATTCTCACTTTACGAGGATTTGACCATCTATGAAAATATCAGATTTTTTGCTGCCATTTATGGGATTACCGGAAACCAATTTAAGCAAAGAGCCAATGATTTGTTAGAAAGATTAGGACTAGATGAGTCTCAAAATCAATTGATTTCATCACTATCATTAGGGTGGAAACAAAAACTAGCATTTTCCGTGGCTATTTTTCACAAGCCGGCCATTGTATTTCTTGACGAACCCACCAGCGGAGTTGATCCGGTTGCAAGAAGACAACTATGGGAAATGATATACGAAGCCGCAGATCAAGGCATTACTATTTTTGTAACCACTCATTACATGGATGAAGCCGAATATTGCGATAGGGTCACCATTATGGTTGACGGAAGAATTGACGCCCTGGATACACCCCGGGAATTAAAAAAGAAGTTTAATGTTGAGCATATGGATGACGTATTCTTAAAACTCGCCAGACCAGCAGAAAAAACCAAAGGTGCATAGCCTTTATCAGATATTCATATATCAGTTAACCGGAAAAGAAAAAAGCAGCGATGAAGCGATTTTTTGTATTTGTAAAAAAAGAATTCTGGCATATATTCAGAGATTATCGTACCATGATGATCCTCTTTTTAATACCTATTGCTCAGGTTTTAATATTTGGTTATGTTGTTTCCAATGAAATTAAAAACGCCGAAATTGGCATCCTGGATAAATCAAAAGATGAAGTAACCCGTGAGTTAACCAGCAGGATTTTATCTTCCGGTTACTTTCAACTCTCCCAAAACCTTCATTCAGAATCTGAGATAGAACCCCTTTTCAGAAAAGGAAAAGTAAAAATGGTGATCGTTTTCCCCATCAACTTTTCCGAATCACTAGAACGCATATCAGAGTCTGACATACAAATTATAACCGATGCTTCAGATGCAAATATTGCCAATGTTCTCGCCAATTATTCAAGAGGTATTATAGAAGGATATGTGCGTGAGAAAAATAATATGAACAGTCAAAATAACATGACTATAGTACCTCAGGTTCGCATGTTTTATAACGAAAACCTGGAAGGTGTTTTCATGTCCGTACCCGGAATTATGGCCATGATTCTGATTTTAATATCGGCCATGATGACATCCATTTCCATCACCCGGGAAAAAGAATTCGGCTCCATGGAATTACTATTAATCTCCCCTTTGAAGCCCATTCAGATTATTTTAGGAAAAGTAACTCCCTATATCGTATTAGCTTTTGCTAATGCAGTTTCTGTAGTGAGTATCGGAGTATTCATCTTTAAAATGCCAATGGAAGGTAGTTACCTTTTACTTATGGCTGAATGTATGCTATACATTATGCTGGCACTATCGCTGGGCATATTCATATCTACAAGAGCTCCAAATCAGATGGTTGCCATGTTTATGAGCTTATTTGCCTTAATGCTGCCCACTATTTTATTATCGGGCTTTATTTTCCCATTGGAGAACATGCCTGCACCCTTGCAAGTACTGGGAAGCATATTGCCCCCCAAATGGTTTGTATTACTTGTTAAAAAAATCATGTTAAAAGGTGGAGGAATTGCTTACGTATGGAAAGAAACGCTTATACTATTTTCAATGACCCTGTTTTTTATCGCTATGAGCATTAAAAATTTCAAAATAAGAGTTGAATAGCCCATTGGCAAAGAGCTGAAACAACGACAGAGACTTTGCTCCACTGCTAAAGCAATAATGACATTCGAGGAGTCCATGCTCTCTCTAGTCTCAATACTAATATTAAAAACATGAAAATTCTATTATATCTATTACAAAAAGAATTTATTCAAATTTTCAGGAATAAAACCTTATTACCATTGATTTTCGTATTGCCTTTAGTCCAGCTACTTGTATTGGTTAACGCTGCAACACAAGAATTAAAAAAAGCTGAAATCATTATTGTAGATTATGATTTATCAGGATATTCCAGACAGCTTGAGGGGAAATTTGAAGCCTCTCCTTTTTTTAAAGTTGAATCCATAACTCAAAATATAAATAATGCACAAAAAGAATTTAAAGCCACTAAAACAAGCGCAGTATTAGTCATTCATAAAGGATTTGAAAAAAACTTATATCGTCAGGGAATTGCTCCCGTTCAATTACAAATTGATGGTATTGACGTAATGAAAGCTCAATTGATATTTTCTTACAGTCAACAAGTTATTTCAGATTTAAACAGGGAAATCGCCAGGGACATCAGCTTTCAGGGAAGTGGTACTAAAATTAATACGCCTACACGATATTGGTTCAACAGCGAGTTAAACTACATATACTATATGCTCCCCGGAATCCTGGGTATTCTTGTTACATTAATAGGATTGTTTTTAACAGCAATGAATCTGGTCAGAGAGAAGGAAATGGGTACTATTGAGCAGATAAATGTTACCCCCATTAAAAAGCAACATTTTATCATAGGTAAATTATTACCATTCTTAATCATAGGATTATTTGAACTCTCTTTAGGATTAATTATCGGGAAGGCTGTATATGGAATCCCACTGCTGGGAAATTTATTCGTTTTATACTTATTTGCGGCCATATATCTGGTTGGAATACTAGGTATTGGACTATTTATTTCCACAATAGCTCACACCCAACAGCAAGTCATGTTTTTCAGCTTCTTTTTCATCCTGGTTTTTGTATTAATGAGTGGTGTTTTTACCCCCATGGAAAACATGCCTGAACTGGCTCAACAAATCAATTGGATTAATCCATTGGCCTATTTCGCAAGAGTTATTCGAATGATATTATTAAAAGGTTCCGGCTTTTATGAAGTGATGTCTGATATATTTAAAATGTCAGCTTTATCATTATTTACCCTGAGTCTGGCTATTTTAAATTATCGCAAAACGGCATAGGTGATTTATAATTATTCTGACTTCTACTTTAAGCAATATTTAAGTAACTTTACTTTACAACCTGAGTTCGATTAAAATTAGCGAGCTCAAATTTCAGTAAATGATTGATTTACAATATAAATTTTTGAGACATAGCGAGCTATGGTGATAAAATTTAGAGCCGTAAATCGATTATTTAATGAAAAGCTATGAATGTCACTTATAAATACC
>JBNKRV010000086.1:0-6819 GCA_050296935.1 Marinilabiliaceae bacterium
GAAAATCATGAACGCCTTATAGAAGATAATAATACGAGAATAAAACTTCATGTACGGTTTGATGAAGGGGGCGCTGATAGTCTATTAATTATTGTTATTTTAGTCTCAATAATTAAAGTAGGCTATCAGGCTCTACTCTACCCGCTAATTAAACAGAAACGACATACAAGTAATTTAACATGGCAAATAGATTATTAAAAACAAAAAGAAAGAGATTTCTATCTTTCATCTTCGACATGATATTTATAATGTTCTTAGCATTTTCATTAAACGGATTGCTCGGAATGATTTTCAAACTTGATTCTGAAATATATCAGAATGTGATGACTTATGTGTTAATACTTTTGGTATTCCCATACATATTTTTCGGAGAATTGATTTTTAAGAATACTCTTGGAAAGTATTTGTTTGGAATTGAAGTTGTCGATTTTGAAAACATTGAACGACCATCCGTTTGGAGTTTTATAAAACGTGGATTGATTAAGATTATATGGCCAGTTGAAGGTCTTGTATTGCTATTTGCAAAAAACAAGAAAAGACTGGGAGACTTATGGGGCAAAACAATTGTAGTCAATAAAACAGAAAACCAATATAAATCGCCGATAAGAATAGCAATTGGAGCAGTTACATTGATTGTATTATATTTCAGTTTTTCAATATTTATGGGATTAGGTGTAAAAAATACTGATTTTTATGCAACTGGATTAGAATACTTAAAGACTCAAAATGTAGAAGTAAGCGGACTGACTAAAGAAGTAAATCAAAACGGGAACATTGTGAATTATGTTGTGCCAATTGATTCTGATAATGAGAATAATTATGCCCTGATTTGCCTAGAAAAATTTGATGGTAAGTGGTCTGTATATCACCACGAATTATTGGAAAAACACAAAGGTCGTACATTTAACTTTACCTTATCTTCATCGCTTAAAAAAGAATATTATGAAAATGGAGAATTAAGATTTGAAGGAGTAGTTATTGAAGGTAAAAAAGAAGGTACATGTAAATTCTATTATGAAAATGGTAAACTAAGTGAATTGACTATATGGCATAATGATTTACCGACAGGAAAAATACTAATGTATCATCCAAATGGACAGAAATCAACAGAAGCAACTTCTGTAAATGGTATTAAAGAGGGGAAGGCAATGTTATGGCATGAAAATGGTCAGGTTAAGGAAATTTTGTATTATTCAAATAATATGATTTCTGGTGAGTATATTTCATATCATTCCAATGGACAAATATATCGTAAAGGAGTATTTAAAAATTCTGAAAAAATTGGGGAATGGGAAGTATATGATGAAAATGGGAATATAATAGAAGAATAACTAGCGGTACACGTGCTCATAAATAATTGCCGTTTTGTGTATTATTCAAAGGTTGTAGCCCGCATCAAGTTCGGTGTAACTTGCCAGGCAAGTAACCCGCAATCGGCAACTATTCATAGCCGTGTCGTTAGTGTGCCACGAGGCTGTGGTAATCCAGTAGATGCAAATCCTACCTGGATAATTTGCTGTTCATTTAGAAGAACTGCCGACAGTTCTGTCCGTGAGGATATCGCTGAAGCTCGGTATGTTCAAATGACCAAGCCGTAATGCGCAAGCGTGAACCCGAGGTAGCTTCGAGAAGTGTATCAGTAGATGGGGAGACATTCTAATTGAGCAAGGTATTGAAATGGAACGATTCCATGTATAGGAATTAATTATGAGATATATTTTTACCCTGACTTATGGTACTAATGCAAAAACCGTCCTCATTTCCTCACTTACTAAGTATAGAGTATAATAATATACTGATATATAATACCATACACTTTACAGTTCTAAAAATAAGTGAGGACGGCTGAGGGAAATATGAGGAAATATGAGGGAAACGTGAGGAAAAATCTTCCTATTTCCTCACTCGTCCTCATTGTCCTCAAATTACTCATTTGATTATTAGGTAATTAACTGCAAAATGAGGAATGAAGACAGTATTTGAAAAATACCATAGGTTATAAAAAACACATTTTTTTAAATAGTAATTTCTAATTTATCGAAGAAGATTTGAAAGAAATAAAAACCCATTCGGAAGTAAAGTTGGATTAAGCAACTAATAAAAAAGCAGTTGCTTCAAAAGAAACAACTGCTTTCAATCATTTTGATTAAGACGTTCTATAAACCTTGTTGCATCAGTTTTTGCGAAATCTCATTTTTTTTATGAGCATCAATGGCATCACAAATTTTAACATAGTGAGACATTATCTCTATATTGTTCAGGCACATCTTTATTAATCTACCACTAGCTAAAGATGTCACACCTTCATTCTCAATATTCGATATAGTATTTTTACTAAAACCTAATACTACACTTAATGTCGATGCAGCAATATGGTATTTCGTTCTAAAACTAATTATTTCATCAGGAGCAGCAGCTCCTTTAGCAATTAAGTAAGCACTTTTCAAAGCCTTCATATTACGGGTTATTTGATTTTTAGTATAGTGCTTAACTTGTTTTTCTCTATTAATCATACCAGTATCTTCATCTACCTCATAATCTAAGTAGTATGCTTCTACGTATGACAATTCTAAGCCTTTGAAATTCTTTTTTACAGTTTCGTGTAATTCATCAGTAGGCTTATTTTTTCTTGTTAAAACTTTTTTAGTTTCCATAATTTCTAATTTTTAAATGGCTGATTCATCGGAAAATCAGGAATGTGATTAGAAAAAACTAGTATTTGCAAACCGTCCTCTTCAAGTCCGTACTTTAAATATATTTCAACATCATCTTTACCAACAAAAGCACGAAATGCGCATACATTAAAATCAGCATTACCGGAAGGATCTATGCCTCTGTAATAGTTCTCTGGTGTTAGATTTAGTATAGTATGTTCAATATCTACAACCGATATATCATATTCAAGCATTAAATCTTCAAGCTCTGCATTAGCTTTTGCTGTAAATGTAATGTCAACTCCATTGGAAATTCTTTCTCTTGTTTCATTTATGAACTCTTGCACAAGTTCAATATTATCAACCGTATTCGGTAATTCTATCATATTGTAATTCTTTACTACAAAGATACTAAATCCTTTTGTAATTCCCAATGATTGGGAATTTACTATTTGTATTTACGAAAATTTTGATATTTGGTTTATATTTTCTCTATCTTTATACTGCTAATTGTTAGGGGTATAATACTTGAATTTATGCCCAATTATTGTTTTACTACTTTAAAAATGAGCCTCTTACCGGGGCTTTTCGTGTTTATATACTTTTCGTGTTTTAACAGATGCTTTTATTTACTTCGTTTTATTGTCCGATTTGTTTCGATAACATCCCGGCATAGTATAAAAAATCCCAAATGTAATTTAAAACAGGCTTATTTTTTTAGCCATTTTGCAAAAGCAGTCTTAAAATTCATCCTTACTTCACATTATTGCCATTATTTTTTTTCAATCTCCTCAAAAGAATTTAAAATATACCCTCCCAAAAAATCAACATTCCAAAAAGCATTTTAAATATTGTCTCAAAGTCCTCAAAAGTTGTCTGCATAAGCTAAAAAGTATTCAAAAGACCTCAAAAGCAGTTGAGATATACTCTACAAGACTACTATTCTCAATATTTCAGTTGCGTTATCGCTCATTTTTTAACCCAAATCCAACACTATGATAATACGCAGAACCATATTAAAGCAGGTATACCGGTACCAGGTAGGTTTGTATGAATATCAAACAAAGAACTCTATCGGTAAGCCGTATGAGGGAATTGAAAATCATGAACACCTTATAGAAGATAATAATACGAAAATAAAACTTCATGTATGGTTTGATGAAGGGGGCGCTGATAGTCTATTAATTATTGTTATTTTAGTCTCAATAATTAAAGTAGGCTATCAGACTCTACTCTACGCTGCAATTGTAACTCATTACCAAGTTGAAGTGATAAAAATTGATTAATACAATAAGGATTATTTAAACGAAAATTAATTTTAAGGAAGAATACCCGATGATAAATAAACAAAGAAGAAAAACAGCGTTAATATTGACTTCAATGTCTTTATTTATGTTTACTCCCGTTTTAATGCAATTACTTGGATATAGATTAGCAATATTCAATGACCTTGGATTCAAAAAAGGAGACTTAGCTCCTTGGTATGCATGGATTACTGCAATTTTAGTCGCATTGATTTATGTGATGTATACTTTCAAGAAAATACCCATTGTTTACAAAATGCAAAAAGAAATTTCTTTGTTCAAATTAGTTGGAATCTTAGCTATTATTGGTGGATTAATTGAGGAAGTGGTTTTTCGACAATGGCTGATGGATTTGCTTATGAATAAGGGGTTTGGAATTATTATTCAAATTTTAATTAGTGCCTTGATGTTTAGTCTAATTCATATTATTTGGGGGATTTTTAGTGGTGAGGTGAAGTTTATTGTTGGAACACTAAAATCGACGTTTGGATTAGGAATCCTATTAAGTTTGGTATACCTGATTGGAAATCGTAATGTCGGACCATGTATAATATCACATAGTTTTATCAACCTGATAATTGAACCGTGGTTATTACTATCGGCTGTATCGAGAGACTGGAAAACATCATAAAATAAAAAACAACTGGGCACAACAATAAGAATATAATAAATCACAAGCTGCCCAACAGAATCCCCACCACAGACTTTCCAAGTGATTAAATATATTTTAATGTAAGGTATATTTTTTTAATGGGCATTTACTTTATCTTCGGTTATTTTTAGTACTATTTCTTTTTGGTCTACTAACAGCTTTTTCATGTCGCTGTCTTTTTCCTTTTCAATGCCTTACTAATAAAGGAGACTACTATAGCCTCCTTTTTATATTATTATTTCATCCTATCAAATATCCTTTGGGGTATTTTACTTTCTTTACCGTTGGCTTTCATAAGTTCTATGTATTTTTGATAGGCTGCTTTGGCATTATGCATTTCTTCTAATCCCCAATAAGCATCACCAAGGTTAATGTAGGCTACAGTGCGGTTGGGAAAGTGTTGTAATAAATTATTTAATACAAAGGCGGATTCATTGTATAAATGATTTTCCGAAAGATAATACCCAATATTATTGATCGCAATTTGATTTTTTGATATGTGATATAGTTTAGATAAATAATAATCCAAAACAAAAATATCACAGTATATTTCTAAACTATCAATTAGCTTTGCTTTGCTAAACTCTGATATTCTTTTTTCGTATATTGGAAGAAACGGCTCAGGCTCATTACCTTCTTGATAACCATCAAATGAGGAAATTGTAACTTTATTATCATTCTCTATTTCTTTTGGTATATAAAATTGAAAATTTACATTTTGATTATTTGCTATACCAATGAATGAAAAGCCATTCCTATCACTTGTTTTTATGTATTCTTTTGTAAAATAAAATTTATCATTCATTTTTTCGAATACATGATAGTGTGTGAAATATGAATGTCCGCAAAGAACTTCTACATATTCAAGTATAAACCTGTTATCTATTACGTGAATATTAAAATTATACAAATTATCATTTACAATTTTACTGAAATCATTAATTGTATTTTTAAAATATTTATTACCTACAGTATCATAGAGTTTTATATTAATTGGCAGTAAACTTTGTTGATCGCTTATCTCATAGTTAAGTGTAAAACCTTCACCCTTAAGTGTATCCTTACTTATTAACTCTTGCCCCGTAGATATTTTATAACTAAATAAAATAAACAACAATAATGTAAGCAGATTAAAAAAAATGGACTTATTTATTTTCACAATAACTTCTTTTTTAATTTATTATATCTATTAGTAGCACTTGTCATTACATCATCAGCTTCAACATTTCCTAGAGTTTCTCCTCTTAATGGTCCATAAATTTCTAGTATTTCTAATTCGTATGTAGCATGATTATTTCCCCAATTTGATGGATTCCTTGAAACGTTATTCATCTGTTCTGATTTATTTTTACCTTTATTGAATTCTGCAATTTCAGAATCCTTTTTGTTAAAAAAACGAGTTAACGCTTCTCCAAAATACAACTTCACATGAGCTGGTCTATTAACATGATGATCTAATACACAAGCTTTACCTAATTTTGATTTTAAATACTGATTTAAGGAGTAAGCGTAATTATTTGGTTTTAATATTAGTACTTTGTTAACTAATCTGTCAATAAAATCCAATATTTGTTTTTCTTGAAAATATTCACTATTTCCAACCTTAACTAAATGAGCTAAAGGAGAACACGAAACCTTCTTTTTATATGAATCACTTGAGAAGCCCTCTCTAATAATATTTTTCAGTTCTTTCCCCGATATTTTTTCTCCATTAAGTAAAAAATACATTTTTATACGCTTATCATCACCTTTTTCTACAACCCATCCGCAATTGGAGAATAGTTTCTTATATTCAGAAGGGTAAACCTCTTTAAATTCATATACCTGAATAGGAAATTCACCATACCCGCTCGGACTTACAGTCTTTTGCATAGCTCCAAAAGTTAGAATTTCACTATCATAGGATTGTATAGCATCCATGTTTCCTTCATTCTCAGACATTGCAATAACTATTTGTTTCTGCTCAAAAGTTATTTTTTTATCTTTTATTAAATTATCCCATTTCGTATAGGTATTTAATGATTTATTTCCAAAATAAGCTGGACCATAATTCGAACTATATTTTACACATTTAAACAGCGGCTCATCAATAGGACAACTACAGGGGCGTAATCTCCTCATCTGTTCAATAAAAGCATTAGGATGAAAGTGATATACTTTTGTATCTGTTGGGAATGGCTCAAAACTAGCATTTGCACCATCGGGCACT
>JBNKRV010000087.1:0-6172 GCA_050296935.1 Marinilabiliaceae bacterium
CATTCATAGCTTTTCATTAAATAATCGATTTACGGCTCTAAATTTTATCACCATAGCTCGCTATGTCTCAAAAATTTATATTGTAAATCAATCATTTACTGAATTTTGAGCTCGCTAATTTTAATCGAACTCAGGTTAATACTCAGGTTTATAAAGTAAACTAGTTAGTGCCGATCCATACTGTCGGGTGTTTGGATTATAAAGTTTAAATACAAGGCGAGTGAAAAATTCAAACCGCAGTATACCAGCGTATATGAAGATTTGGATTTTAAGCAACAACGCAGTAGTTGGACTTTATAGACGAACACTAGTTAGTACTTGCACAAAAACTCAAGTGGCAGATAAGAAAGCTTCATTTCTGAGGCTTTCGAAGCTCGGAAAATGTGAGTTTACTGTTGTAAATGATCATTTTGAGAGCAAGAGTAACAAAAAAATGGAGTTTTCTTGCTGACACTAGTTATGGTATATCAAATATAACAGATATAGTTTAGCTTCTCATTTAAAAATGTTTAAACGGTATATTTTAGTCAATGAATTTGAAATATAATCATCTTAAATGATACCTGTTATTTGAATCCGAAATGCAATAGGAACATCTATTACGAGCGAAAAATGCTGTTAATCAAGTTGTAAGCTAACTTATTTCTATTCGCCATAATGGAGTTGAGTCTGATTTTAACAAGTTCTTATTGATTGTGTTTTAAGTTCATATGTGGAATCTCTTTTGCACAGTTCGGGGTGAAAGGAGTTTACGATGGTATACTCACCAATCTCCTATAATTATTCAATAAATATCCTTTTAAATAATCGTATCATCCAATGTGTGTTCTTTTCAGGTGTTAGCTTAAGGTAGTCAGATAAATTATTGATTAATACCTCTGCACTTTGATACCGGCCATTTATTCCATTTTCGAGTATTTTCTTAATTTCTCCGGGAGCTAGTAGGCGCGGAGGATGTGGGAATCTTTCTTTGTAGAAGGACTTTTGCAGTATTGAAAATAACTCATCATTTATGTTTGATGGTTTAGGAATTGGATAGGTGAGTTGTAAATTAATAAATATTTCAGCATTACAGTCGTATAATGGTTTTTTATGGGTTAGTGCCTCAAGAAGGCAAACTGCAGATGAAAATACATCCATTGAAGGAGAGTATAGTTCAGTGTATTTTAATATTTGTTCCGGAGGCGAATAGATCATGGAAAATCCTTTATGTGGAACTTCTCCTGATATAGGTATTCGTAATGCTCTTTCAAAGTCAATAAGTGCAATGTCTTTGGGATTCCAGTACTTCGGATTTAATCCGGGTTTATGTCGGATAATAATGTTGGAGGGTTTAATATCTGCATGTATGATTCCATTTTGGTGCATTGTATTCAGTATCTTTAATAGTTCAATAAAAATCTCAATAAAAAATCTCTTTGAAATATGAGCATATTGAAATGTTGTGTTTAATACTGATTTTAAATCGCTGCCAGTAAAATATTCTCTGATAATGAAGTGTTTATCTTTTAATGTTAGGTATTCCGAGAGGGGAGTCTGCTTTAATTTAAGTTGATTTATTTGGTTAATAATGCTTATTGTTTCTGGCGGTGGAGGGGAATATAAACATTTAACTATAACCAACGATCCGGTAGATACTTTTGTACATAAATAAGTCTCACCAAATTTGTTTTTTGCTAACTTCTCCTCAATTTTAAAATCGTTAATCAGTAATTCAGTCATGTTATATAGTGTTAGCAATTAAACTCATGCATTGGTATAAGAAATGTTCAGTAAAAAGGCTTTTTGTGTTCTGATAATCAGAAGTATATCTTCGTGATTAACTGTTTTGAACCAGTAGAGACTAAGTTATCAGATATTTCTAGTAGGGACGCATGTGTATGGTATTCAGGAGGATGTTGTATCCTCCTGAATAGGTTGATTTACTTTAAATAACTATCGAGCCATCTAAAAAACTCCCTGTGCCATAATATACCGTTTTGCGGAGATAAAACCCAGTGGGATTCTTCCGGGAAGAATAAAAACCGTGCCGGTATACCTCTTAAGATAGCAGAGTTAAAGGCACCCATTCCCTGAGTGTATGGTATTCTGAAATCTTTGGCTCCATGAATAACTAAAATTGGAGTATCCCAATTTCCGATGAATAGATGAGGAGAATTGGCATAAGTTTTTTGTGCAGCCTTATTCTCTTTATCCCAATATGAACCCTTCATATCCCAATTCACAAAAAACATTTCTTCAGTAGTGGAATACATCTGCTCAAAGTTAAAAATACCGCAATGAGATATAAATGTTTTAAAACGTTTCTCGTGGTGTCCGGCTAACCAATAAATTGAAAAACCACCATAACTGGCTCCAATAGCACCAAGTTTATTGTTATCTACGTAGGGTTCCTGAGCTAATGTATCAATTGCTGATAAATAATCTTTCATATTCTGGCCACCATAGTCGCCACTTATTTGTTCATTCCATTCCTGACCAAAACCGGGTAATCCCCTTCTGTTTGGAGCTACAATAATATAATCATTGGCCGCCATCAGTTGAAAATTCCATCTAAGACTCCAGAATTGACTAATAGTGCTTTGTGGTCCTCCCTGACAATATAATAACGTTGGGTATGTTTTGTTCGGATCAAAATCCGGAGGGTAAATCACCCAGGTTTGCATTTTCTTATTGTCGGTGGTTGTAATCCATCTGCTTTCAACTTTACCCATTTTAATTTGCGCAAGGGCATCCTTGTTGGTGAAGGATATTTCCTTATCTTTTCCGGTATTAACATCAACCTTATAGATTTCTTTCGGTTGATTCATAGAACCTTTTAAGGCAATTAATGTATTGTTTGCAGGTAATGCAGAATAGTAATTATGCATTCCTTTTGTAATTTGAGTAATCTCTTTACTGGTAATGTCAATTTCATAAATCTCGTCAGTTCCCTTATCATTACTGATAAAGAAGATGTAATCAGAATTTGGGGACCAGGTCAATGAGTTAGCGTTGTTATCAAACTCAGTTGTTAAATCCGTTTTTTCACCGGTAGCCAGATTGAGCGAATATAATCTGTTTTTATCAGCTTCATATCCATTTCTTTCCATACTTTCCCAAGCCATATATTTTCCATCAGGAGAAAATATGGGATTCATATCATACCCCATCATTCCTTCAGTTATATTCTCAGTGGTCTTGCTCTTGGTGTCAAACAGGTATATATCTGCGTTTGTGGATTCTGCATATGCTTTTCCGGAAAGTTTTTTGCAACAATAAGCAAGCTTTTTTGAATCGGCAGACCATGCTAGTTGTTCTATTCCTCCAAAAGGTTTTGTAGGACTATCAAACCTTTTTCCTTCTAATATATCGGTGTGTTTCTGATTCTCTATTGTTCCGTTATTCGTTGGAGCAATAAAAATATGACTGTATTTCCCATCTTCCCATCCGTCCCAATGCCTGTACATGATGTCATCTTCTATTCTTGCGTTGGCTTTAGGTAAATCAGGATATAGATCATGGATTGTTTTATCTATGAGAACCTCTTTGGTGTAGGCTAGTTGTTTTAAATCCGGAGAATAAAGGTAATTGGTAATCCCGTCTTTAATGTGGGTGATTTGTTTTCTGTTTGTACCATCCAGACTTATTTCCCATAACTGGACTTCTCCAGATTCAGAGGATAGAAAATTAATCATTTTACCATCAGGCCTGAACGATACGCTGGATTCATTTGCTTTGGTGTTCGTAATTTGAGTGATTTTTTCAGATTCGATTTCAATAGAATAAATGTCGCTATACGATTTATTCTCCTGAATATCAGTATACGAAATGATGTATAATACATGCTTCTGATCAGGAGAAACTGATACTTCACTAATCCGACCTAATTCCCAGATGGCTTCAGGTGTTAACCGGTTATTTTTAAGTGTAATGTGTTTGTTAATATATCCCGTTTTATCTGAGGACGGGGAGCATCCTAAAATAAGGGATATCAATAGAATAAATAATGTTTTATGCATTTTATTAAGTGTTTTTGTTTGTTCTGGCAAGATATAAAGCTTTTTTTATAAAGTTTAAAAATCTATGTAATAATTGATTTCAATTCATATAAGTCATGTTAGTCAAATAAATTGAGCATTATATCAAAGAAAACATTAAACATTTTAATGATGTTTTCGTATAGGATGCTACAGTAATGCAAATCAGGGATTAAAATTTGGGTATGAAGAATATTTTAAAGACAACGACCATTACTGGTAAGATTATTTCAGTAACGTTGATGTTGTTGGTTGTGATGTCATTATCAATTGCTTTACCATATGGTATTTTGTCTTATCGGGCTGAGTTGAAAAAACTTGAATCATTGGAACAGACGCTAAATGAAGATTATGATTCAAATATAAAGCATCAGGTTGAAACCACGTATTCATTAATTAAAGGGGTGTATTCAAAATACAAAGATGGATCTTTAACAGAGGGTGAGGCTGAATTGTTGGCCGCAGATTTAGTCAGAGATTTAAGTTATGGCGATGGAGGGTACTTCTGGATTGATACTAAAGATGGAACCAATGTTGTACTGTTTGGATCAGATGCCGAAGGAAAAAACAGATATAATCTGAAGGATGCAAAAGGAAATCTTATTATACAAAATATAATTAACGCCGCATTGAATGGAGGAGGATTCAGCGAATATTGGTTTCCTAAAAAAGGGTCAGATATTCCTTTGCCCAAACGAAGTTATTCTCTTTATTTTGAACCATTTGATTGGGTGATTGGAACGGGAAATTATATTGATGATATTGAAGCTCGGATATCGGTGGAAAGGCAGATCGAAATGGCTCGCTTAAGAGATCTTATTTTTCTGATGATTGTTGTTACATTGGGCGTTTTAATATTAGCAGCAGTAGCTATTGTTATGTTCGGGCGAAGTTTTTCTAATCCAATAGTAAAGCTGGCTGAAAAAACCTCAAAAATGTCAGAAGGAGACCTGGCAATAACTTTTAGCAAAAACCGTAAAGATGAGATTGGCGTTTTGCAGGAGTCGTTAATAATTACAATTGATAAATTACGACAAGTTATCAGTGAAGTGGTTATTGAATCGAATAATGTAGCTACAGCCAGTTCAGAAATGAGAAAAACAGCAGATCAAATGTCGCATAGAGCGAGTGAACAATCAGCTTCTACAGAAGAGATTTCAACTTCAGTGGAAGAGATGACTGCAAATATTCAATCGAATACTGATAATGCAAATGCAGCCGAAAAAATCAGTGTTCAGACACAGGAAAGAATGAGTGTACTTCAGGAAGCCATGAAACAAAACCTGGGTTCAATGAAGGAAGTTAAAGAAAAGACAAGTATTATAAATGATATTGCCACTCAAACAAATATATTAGCACTGAATGCTGCAGTAGAAGCTGCTCGTGCCGGAGAATATGGAAGAGGTTTTGCGGTAGTAGCTGCTGAAGTGCGAAAGCTATCTGACTATACCCAAAAAGCAGCCTCTGAAATCGATAGTTTAACAACTGTAAGTTTAGGAGCTGCTGAGGAATCATGGGAAAATCTTGAACAATTATTGCCTGATATTCAATCAACAGTTGAAAGGATAAGAGAGATTTATGCTTCCAGTAAAGAACAGTCTATAGGTGTAGGGCATATTAATAATGCCGTACAGAGCCTTGTTGGAGTTTCGTCTCAGAATGCAGCAGCCTCAGAAGAATTGGAATTCAGTTCTGAAGAATTGGCACGCCAGTCTGTTCAGCTAAAAGAGATTATAGGTTTCTTTAAATTACAGTGAATTGCGGGTGTAATTATTTAGTGTTCGTTTATAAAGTCAAGCTTCTGTATTGTTGCTCAAAATCCAGATCCTCATATGCGCAGGTATACTATGGTTTGAATTTTTCACACGTCTTGTATTTAAACCTTATAGTTCAAACACCCGACTTTATGAACAGTCACTATTTTGGGTGAATTAGTCTGTCGAAGCTTGATCAATTTCTTCAAGAATTGATTCTCCTCTGGAGAAATCTTTACAGGTCCATTGCCAGTGTTCAATAATAACCTGAGTTCGATATAAAATTAATGGCTCAAATCGCTTATAAATATTGAGTTTCAAGGAATGTTTGCGAAAGCATAGCGGGCTATGGTAAGCAAATATGACGCAGAAAATCGGTATTTATAAGTGACATTCATA
>JBNKRV010000088.1:0-1801 GCA_050296935.1 Marinilabiliaceae bacterium
GGTAAGCAAATATGACGCAGAAAATCGATTATTTAATGAAAATCATAGCTTTTCATTAAATAATCGATTTACGGCTCTAAATTTTATCACCATAGCTCGCTATGTCTCAAAAATTTATATTGTAAATCAATCATTTACTGATTTTTGAGCTCGCTAATTTTAATCGAACTCAGGTTATTATTAAAAAGGTTAATACCAACAGGTGTTAATGCCAATCGGATTTCCATATCAATCCTCAAATATGGAGAGCGCATCTCACGGTTCAGTTCAACAACGAAACAAGGTTCTTAATGCCCATTAAAAACATACCATACATTAAAATATAATTAATCAATTTGAAAGCCTGTGGGGATTCTGTTGGGCAGCTTGTGATTTATTATATTCTTATTGTTGTGTGCTGTAATTTATTGTTAACTTATATTTTACAGTCTATATGAAAATTTCTGTTATTCAAGAATTGTTACTGTTGAATATTTTCTAGCGAACAACTACTAATATTTGCTTGTAATGTATCTTGCCCATTAAATACCATTATTACTGTATTTGTTGTGATATATTTCTCTGATGATGGAGACGAAGTAAAAAATATTCCGAATTCTTGATTAAATTCGTTCTCACTATTTAGTTCAATTTTAGCATTACCTATTAAACCATCTCCATAAGTTCTTATTGATGCACTATCTCCTTGAATCGTACCTATAATATTGACGCCAACATTTACGCCACCAATACTATTCTTCTCCAAATACCATTTCTGACTGACTAAATCCAATACTGCTCCATTATCATTATTGTAACTTTCAGCACTTTTTAAACAAGATGTGTTTCCTGGAGTATCATCTTCTTTACTGCAGGAAATTATGGTTATAAGACCAATTAATAAAATTGTTAGTTTTTTCATTTAAAAGTTTTTATTGTTATTAAAATACAAAAAGAAGATGTCCTTTTTCTATTAATGGTTGCGTCTTAGTCTTAGTTTTAATTATGGCATGCAACGTCCTGTCGTATGATGCGTGTGGGGATTGAAATAATCCGACCTCTCAAAAAATTCACTTAGCTCATTGCTTTTCAATAGGATATATTAATAGGATAGTGTCGGTTTAGAAGCAATGGGCGGACAAATTAAGATCATCATTCCTCGCGAATCACTGTACCCCACATGCCTTATTATGCCCTGTGTGTGCCCTGCATGAGCAGCAGTGCACCCACACCCGAAGTTCTTGAAAAAGTTTAAAAATACAGATTATCTTCAATAAACTTCGGGTGTGGGTTATTTTTATCCATAGGGTGCAAGTCCCGAGTGGGTGGTCTGGCAGCTGACGGATCGAACCATTAGCTAGTGACACTTTTTGCTACTGCAAAAACGTAGTGGTTGCTAGTGACGGCAGCAAAGAAGGAAGTCAAACGGCAATGGCATAGCTATCATGCATACCTTATGAAATATATTGTTAACATGAATAAATTCAGGAAGTGACGGACAGAATTGTAGCGTAGCGAAAATTACAAATACCAATTATAAACTAAATTCAATTTGTAAACCTGATATGGCATATGCACGGAGTAGAAGTCGTATGGGTGGCTGGGCTATTGCTCAATTGGAACGAAGTATAAATCGCTAACGCCACTAATAGTTATATGATTGTTGGCAAAGTCCTATACAGGGAACCACTATTACAGTGGATAGACTTGAAAAGAGTGGCTATATCAGCCTTTCTAAAATGTATCAACAAATGTCCAGTAATCTTTTTTATAAATCGAATTCCTTATTAACTTCGTTGACCTATCGATTCCCCATGGTGTA
>JBNKRV010000089.1:0-3944 GCA_050296935.1 Marinilabiliaceae bacterium
GAAATACCGATAACAATAAGAATATAATTAATCAATAACTGCCCTCAAAAGTCCCTGCAAGGACTCAAAATGATTAAATATATTCGTTGTTGAACGGAACCGGGAGAAGCGCTCTCCCTCTATGGGGATTGATATGGAAAACGGATTGACTTTTATGCCAAGTGACATTAATAAGCAAAGGTGAAAGTTAGGTTTTAGGTTTGTTAATCTGTAAAATAATAGAGGGAAATCACCTTCAAAGTACAAAATGATAGTTGGATTTCCTTTTTTTATTGACCTCAAGACATACCTTTCCCATTACACCCATAAAGGTGTTTATTATATAGAGATAGATTGGCTAGTGTTAACAGACTTTTCTGTTTCAGGACTTCCCCTGATATTAGGTTTGAAAGAAGCTATGCGACGCATGGTACCGCACTTACATTTAGGGCATTGGTCATGAGCATGTCCGTACAGTATTATAAACAACTCTTGCCAGGGTATCCCTTTTTTAGATTCCGGCGCAACCGCATTTAATACTTTCCGGATAATCTCCAGACACTCCTTCTTTTTGCAAGAACCCAATATGCCATAATGCCTTATTTTCATAAACCCAGGGGGCAGTATGTGCATAGAGAGTCTGCGCAAAAACTCAAAGTACGACAGATGCATCACATCAGATTTAGAGTTCCTGTAATTGATCCATGAAAAGCCTTGCAAAAGCTTAATGAAGAACTTTATCGGTAGGCCGTATGAGGGAATTTAAAATCATGAACGCCTTATTGAAATAATATAACGAGAATAAAACTTCATGTACGGTTAGATGAAGGGGGCGCTGATAGTCTGTTAATTATTGTTATTTTAGTCTCAATAATTAAAGTAGGCTATCAGGCTCTACTCTACTACACAAGCAATGCACAGAACCCTTAATGAATTATAATTATATGAAGACAAACAAAATGAATTTTAGAAAGAGCTTCTCTTTTATTCTGACACTTGGACTATTTTTAATTACTTCATGTGGACCAGGGGAATACAAAAAGATTCCTTTAAATGAATTAGACCCAAAGCTAAAACAGACAGGGGGAAAAGTTGTAAAGGATGTTCTTTCTGCAATGAATAAAGATGATGGTGCTCGATTTTTGTTAGATATGGATTATATAACACCATTGGTTCATGGACGCATGATGAATAGTCTTGAAATGTATAATGAATCTTTTAAAATGGCATCTATTGCAATCGGCAAAGTTTCAAAATATACCCTCTTTCAAGTAGTTGACAAAGGTGTTATCAAGTCAATGAGATATAAATTAACAACAGATGCTGATGATTTGAAATTTATCGAGCTAAAGGTTGACATCAATGTAGATTACGGACTGGCTGATTTTTATTTGTATCTAACAAGTAAGGACGGATTTATGAAAAGGGAAAATGTTTTTCCGAAAGCAGTAAAATAATGCCTGTGTTCAACACATGCTCATAAATCATAGCTTGCTGGAGGGGCAACACAGGCTACGCTTCATTGCCGAGTCTGTTACCAGCAATGTTGAGCGACCGAAAAGCTTCAGATTGATTATTAGCAAAAGTGCCTAAAGAGAATGAAAAACATGAAAACAAAGACTCTAATCTCATTATTGATTATTTTAAGCTTGAGTAGTTGTTCTGAGATTAATACAAATAATCCGGTAGAAACTTATCAATACTGGTCTGGAACAAACGTCCCCTCTGAATTAGAATTATTAAACGGACAGTATTGGCAATCTTCACACTGGACTAGAGAATATATAATGTATTTGAAGTTTAATCCGAATGATGAATGGTGGAATGGATTTATACAACAAAATCAGATTTCTGAAGACAAAGGAGATTGGATAATGCCAAGCGATGCGCCGACTTGGTTTAAACCACCTGACAACTCAATTAGATATGGGAGACACAGTGACTTTGATCAAAGTTCAAGATATATTAAAGATACAATAACAGGAGTTTGTTACATCTATGAAATTCAATTATAATTCATGACTTTAGTAGAAATAATAATCGCATTAACTATTCACCTTATTTTACCTCTGATTGGACTTTTTTATTTTATTCGATTGAAAATGAGAATGAAAAAGGAGGAAATTCAAAATGCTCCGATATTCGAGTTGTTTATAATTTTTGCAACGTATGGTGGATTATTGCTTGTTGCTTTGACTGCTCTGATTTGGAAATGGTCAGGAATGGCATCACTCGGGACTTTTTATTTGATTCTTGGAGCACCTGTTGCAATGGGAATAATTGCATATAGGCACAGAAAAACGAAAAGAGATACTAAATATCACAAATGGACTTATTTATCAGGAATTTTATATTTTGCAATTGCACCAGTGATGTTACTGATACTTTATGTCTTGATTGAATATTTAAGAATAAATGGAATTTAGAAAACACAGCAGGTAATTAATAGGAACGTGAGCGGTCTGCAAGACCCGGCGATTATTTCCGGATGAACCACATCCATCCAGACACTATGCACTTGCCGAAGGTTTTTAGTTGTTTTTTGGAGAAAGGGAATAAATGTATTGGCATTTATAGAGTATACCTCAAATCACTATTTACAAGAATCGAATTAAAAAACATTATTCAGAGTAAAAAAAGGTCAGGTTATTACACATTGCGCCATGCAATTGTCGGCCTCATGAAAATGAAGGTTAGTATTGTGTTGATTTTCATTATTCTAAAGGTAAGAGAGGTGCATGCCTTGTTAAGCTTTTTCAGGGGTGTTTTTAGCCCAAATAAGCGAATCAAAAATAAATCTAAATTGCATATCCTGAAAAAAACCTTACCCCAAAGCCTTTAAAATCGAACATAACAGCCTATTTTTAAGATTTAAAATGACGGCATAAAGGTTTTTAGGCAGACTGCTGTTGGGTACAATAGAAAGAAACATCACGATAACATGGATTACAGAAAGTATTATAAGGAGATTAAAGAGAAATTGATAGAGTTTTCAAAGGTTGTTTATTATGAACCTATGACAGAAGAAGAAATTCTTGAGATGGAAAAGAAAATAGGTCAGTCAATAAAGCCTTTGTATCGTGAGTACTTGTTGACTTTTGGAATAACACAAGATATTTTTGAAAAGCTGATAACTGATTTAGATTCATTTTTTGAAGATTTCGATTTTATTAAGAATTCGTTAAAGGGCTATCTTCCAATATCTTCAGAATTAGATTTAGAAGATGCAATTTATCTTATTAACAACAAAGATTTACAGGACGGTTTTGTCTATAAAGTTAAGATTGATAGTAATGATAAAATTGGAGAAATCAAGAAACTAAAACTATTTCAACAGATTATTGAAGAATCTATCTCAAAGTTGAAGAAATCTCATAAAAACAGATGTCTCAATAAAAACAAAGTGAATAATGCCGAGTTTAATATATCCGGTAAAGATTTTAATGATTTTATAGAAATATTTAAGACCGAAGGACTTAAACAAAAAACAGATTGGCAACCTAAATATTATCCGGAGAATATGTTTGGAGATGAAGTAGCTATATTTGAATTGTTTGACAACGAAATAATTATTGAAAGAGATGATGACTATTCTCAATACAGATTTGAATTAGAGGAGCCGATTCTTACTAATAATGAAAAATCAATTATTAGAATAACGGAAGAGTTATTAAAAGTTCAGAGAATTGAATTTGATAAAATTGAGTGTAAACTGATTGAGAAAGAATAATCAGCAGCAAATATAATAACCTGGGTTCGATTAAAATTTTAGAATTTACCTCATTAAATATTTATTTATAAGGTATTCGATAGAACAATGTTTTAGATTGACATAAAAGGCTGATATACAAGGCAAATTTTGCAGGGCTAGCTCGATAAATTTAACGAAGTAGATCAGTTTTTTATGCAAAGCATGAGAGTTTCCGCTTATAATTATTGCGATAAGTGAATGTAGAAGCAAAGTT
>JBNKRV010000090.1:0-4689 GCA_050296935.1 Marinilabiliaceae bacterium
TATGAATGTCACTTATAAATACCGATTTTCTGCGTCATATTTGCTTACCATAGCCCGCTATGCTTTCGCAAACATTCCTTGAAACTCAATATTTATAAGCGATTTGAGCCATTAATTTTATATCGAACTCAGGTTATTAAATGATAAGCCATATCGTAATAACCAATCAATCATGATATAATCTTAATTGAGTATGGGTTCAACACAAAACTGTATATTTGCATCATCAATAAAAAAATGCAGGAATGAATTTAAAGCAAACAATAAAAGATCTTACGCAAAAATATTACTCCGAGATTGTGGATATCAGAAGACACATACATCAAAATCCGGAATTATCCTTTGAAGAACACAACACCTCAAAATACATCTGTTCAAAACTGGATGAGTATGGCATTCCTTATAAATCAGGATATGTAAAGACTGGAATTGTCGGTACTATAAAAGGGAAAAACGCTGGCAAAAAAGTAATTGCCTTAAGAGCTGATATGGATGCTTTACCAATAGTTGAGAATGAAGGAAACCCTTTTAAATCCTGTAATAAAGGTGTAATGCATGCCTGTGGTCATGATGCGCATTCGGCTTCATTGTTAGGTACTGCAAAAATATTAAATGAGTTAAAAGATAACTGGGAAGGAACTATACTATTGATTTTTCAGCCTGGTGAGGAAAAGTTTCCAGGTGGTGCAAAGTTGATGATGGAAGAAGGGGCTCTTGACAATCCAAAACCTGAAATTATACTTGGTCAACATGTACTTCCGGATATGGATGCTGGTGATGTAGGTTTTAAAGAAGGCATGTATATGGCATCCGGTGATGAAGTATACCTGACAGTAAAAGGGAAAGGCGGCCATGCAGCCATGCCGCACACCTTAAACGACAATGTACTGATTGCTGCCAATATTATTGTTTCGCTTCAGCAGATTGTGAGCCGCATGGTTCCAGCAAACATCCCAACAGTACTATCATTTGGTAGAGTTATTGCAGATGGTGCAACCAATATTATACCAGAAAAAGTGGAAATTGCAGGTACTTTAAGAACTATGGATGAGGAATGGAGAGCCAGGATAAAGACGCATATTCGAAAAATAGCCAGTGAAATGGCAGAAAGTATGGGTGCAAGTTGCGATGTAAAGATTAATGATGGCTATCCGGTGGTTACCAACAATGCCGGTATTACAGCACAATCTTATTTGGCAGCGCAAGAATATCTTGGTCAGGATCATGTTCACAAAATGGATATCCGGATGACAGCTGAAGATTTTGGCTATTACACTCAAAAATATCCTTGCACCTTTTATCGATTTGGAGTAAAGCAGGTGAACAAAAAAAATACTGGTGGGTTGCACACTCCCGGATTCAATCTAAATGAATCATCTTTAGAAACTTCCGTAGGATTAATGGCCTATATTGCGATGGATTTACTAACTAATTAAGCCCTTAAATTTCATGATTTAAGGATGTTTTTTTGGCAGAATCTTATTTAAAAGCATTTCAAATAAACTTAAAACGATTAATATTGTTTTTATATAAAAAAAAAGAAAATAATTTTGCTACTCAAATACTAGTAATACTAACAAAAACAATACAAAAATGGCTTACGTTATAAACGAAGATTGTATCGCATGTGGAACATGTGTTGATGAATGTCCTGTAGACGCTATTTCTGAGGGAGATATTTATAAAATTGATGCTGAGGCTTGTACTGATTGTGGTACTTGTGCTGATGTATGCCCTACAGAAGCTATTCATCCTGCATAATTGCGGCGAAAAAATAAAAAACCCCTTCCTGTATTTATAAGAAGGGGTTTTTTATTTTATATTATCTGGTTTTCTCTTTTCATTCATGGGCTGAAAATATTTCCCGAAGTATATCCTTACCCACCGGTAATTACCATATCCATTAATACATCATGAATCTCGACAGGAATATGATCTTTTAACTGACATTTGTAACCCACACCCATTTTAATGGACAAGGGCATTAATGGAAGTAATCTGTCGTAATAACCACCACCTCGTCCCATTCTTTCTCCTTTTAACGTAAAGGCAACACCGGGAACAATAACCATATCAATTAACGATAAATCAACCAAAGCCTCTCCTTCTGCCTCTAAAATACCAAATTCCCCTTTTCGCATTGATGATTCTCCAGAATACAGCACCACCTCTATTCTGCCATCGGTAATTCGCGGAAGATAAATATTCTTAACCCTAAACCATTTTCTGATAAAATCCTGTGTGCTTAATTCATCCGGTAAGGACCAATAACATAAAACATGTTCTGCCTTTTGAAAGACCTCAGTCAATTCAACCTTCTGAAATACTTGTTGCGATTCTAAAAGTTTATTTTTTAAGGACATCCGCTTTTTTTCTTCCTTAATCTGATTACGCAGATATCTTTTTTCCACATCTACATTCATGGTCGGTATTCTGAAGCTGCTAAAATTCGTCTTCCATCAGTATCATACATCAAATCCTTAAGCGTTACCTCCTCATTATTTTTCATATAAGATTCAACAATCTTATATCCGATATATTCTCCAGCCCTTGGTGCAGAATTATCACCAAAATTTGCGGTGAACGGAGCATCTCCGGTATATTTACGTATCAACATTCTGTCATCACTAAAAACATGCTTCCATTCCACCATTGAAGCCCAGGCATCCGCTTCATGATCCTCACACCAATTCATCTGATAACCTGAATAATCAAAAAGAAGGGTATCTTGTAAGTCTGGGAATAATCGGTGCACAAAATACCTTATTTTTCCGGTATATATCATATTATTGATCACATCGTTAACTTCCGTATTCTTCTTATAATTAGTCAAAGCCATTGCTCTCAACACATCCGGAGCCATTTTTTCCTTCACCATTCCTTTACGAAGATATTTCTGAATTCCAATCCATTCATAAAACCTACATTCTGCACCTAAATATTTTTCTATAGATACTGCTACCCATGAATCATCAACTGCAATGGACTGGCTGAATCCTGAAATCATTAAATAGATGACAGGAATATCAGCTTCAGGAAAGTAATACTTATAATGCTTAAACCCCTCCTCTAATTCTTTGCTAAACATTTTATGATGATCAGAAAAAACTACTTTGGCTTCTTCAATAATATCCTTGTTTGCATCATACTTTACAAACGATAATAGTTTTTGCTCAAAATCAGGTGCTTCTGACGAACCAATTTTAATTATTTGTTGATTATATGCTTCTGTAAATGTTGGATACTTCTTTTGTAAAGGGTAAAAAGAAGTTAATATATCCACCGTATCCATATTATTAAACTCCTGATAAAAAGGAATTACATTTACATTAACTTCAATGTGACTGACATCAGGATGCAGCTTTTTATCTTTACATGAATAAAAAAAAGTAAGTATCGCAATACAACTGATCACTTTAGTTGCAAATAATCTGTTCATCTTCATAGTACATTATTTAATAACCTAAGTTCAATTAAAATTTTTAGCATTTTGATTGATAGCAAACAAACTTATAAAAAAAGGACTATTTTTGCCCAAACTTCAATAAAGTATGCTAAAAAAAATAGACGGTTTTATAGTTGGTTTATTGTGTATGATTGCTTTGGCTTACTATTTTCCAAGAATTGGAGATGGTAATAGCTATTTTCAACTGGAAAAAATTACCGGAATAGGCATCTCCTTAATTTTCTTTTTTTACGGACTTAAACTTAGTCCGAAGAATATGAAAACAGGACTATCAAACTACAAACTGCATTTAATTGTACAATTATCTACATTTTTATTATTTCCCTTATTAGTAATTTGCATTAAACCATTTATACATTCGGAAGACCAACAATTACTTTGGTTGGCCTTATTTTTCATGGCTGCATTACCCTCCACCGTTTCATCTTCTGTGGTGATGGTATCCATTGCAAAAGGAAATATTCCCGGAGCCATATTTAATGCAAGTATTTCAGGTTTAATTGGCATTGTGATAACTCCTTTATGGATGGGCTTGTTTATGGCTGCAAATAATCAGGAATTTGATTTTACCGGAAGTATCATTAGTCTGGTCATAAAAATATTATTACCAGTAATCATTGGCCTTTCACTTAATAGATATCTGGGTACTATTGCTCGCAAACACAGCAAATATTTAAGCCTATTTGATAAGAGTATTATTTTGGCTATTGTTTACAATAGCTTTAGTAAATCATTTTCTGCACAATTATTCAGCGATATTAAAATCAGCTATTTACTATCTGCATTTTTTTTGATAGTCATACTATTTACATTAATTTATGGCATCATCTTTGGTATAACGTCTTGGCTAAATTTTTCAGCAAAAGACCAAACCACTGCTTTATTCTGTGGATCAAAAAAATCATTGGTACATGGTACTGTGATGGCAAATGTGCTATTTAAAAATATGGCCACACAAGGGATTTTTATCTTACCAATAATGATATATCATTCATTACAATTGATTGTAATTAGTTTTATTGCACAAAAAAAAGGTAGATTAAGTGAGGAATAAGCTTACTGAGTATATCGTTTATAATTATACTAATAACCTGAGTTCGATTAAAATTTTAGAATTCAGATTGACATAAAAGGCTGATATACAAGGCAAATTTTGCAGGGCTAGCTCGCTAGCTCGATAAATTTAACGAAGTAGATCAGTTTTTTATGCAAAGCATGAGAGT